>JAGPGE010000097.1:5357-11788 GCA_018056145.1 Armatimonadota bacterium | reverse complement strand
GGAACTTCCCCGCCTGCGTGATGCGGATCGGGAACCGGGCACCGTCGGAGCGCTCAATGCAGCGGCCGCCAGAGCAGCGCTCATCCCGCGCGCCGTCAGGCGGATTGGCGACCAGATCCAGAGCATTCTCGGCTTCGAGGGTGATCGACCGCGCATCGCCCGCATCAAACCAGCGGTCCAGCACCAGCTTCCCATCGGCCACCCGCGCGCCGATGAGCCGCAACTCGCTGGCCGAAAACTGGTGGGTCTCGGCATGGCAGCTTCTGGCAACACAGATCACCAGCAATGTGGTGAGAGAGAGAATGCCCACTCGCGCCTGCACCATCGGTATGACCTCCCGCCGCGGTGAGCTGTGCTACGCGACGCCGTTATCTCGCCCAATACCGTGCTATTCCGCGCGGTCTCGCCGAGGTCCTGCGGCAGGTGCGCGGCGCAGGCAAGGCGAACTGCGGCGAAAAGCCTGCTTTCGGCCATCGTCGAGAGGATGAACAGCATGCTAGGACCACTCGCACGAGCCACACTCCCGCTCATCTTTTTCGTCAGCCTGCAGATTGCCTGCGCACAGCCCGATGCTGCGGCGACTGCCCCCGGGGAGACAACCATGCAAGAAGCCGAGATACACCCGCTCATCGGTGGCTGTGGAGGGGCGTACTTCCTCGCCGAACCGGGGGAGCTGATCGTCGAAGTCGTGAAGCGCGACCGCAATGTACGACAGACCACCTGCGAGCTTCAGGCGATCCTCGTGGGCCCCGACCGCACCGTGCTGCAGACCGAGTACATCCCCGATGACGGCAGGCCTGTGGGGAGTGGGCTTGGCCCCGCCGGTTCGGTGGTCCTAAAGGCCAACGTGGAGCGGGCGGGCATCTACGCCCTGAACATCACGGCGTCCCAGGATCGCTACGGGGACAATTTCGTCTGGGGCATGCGCACGAACTGCCCCCGGTACATGCTGGAGACCGCCCGGGGGCACCGGGACGCGCGCCACCAGGAACCCATCGTCCTTGAGAGCTCGGGCAAGCCGGTGGACGTGTGCTTCTTGCCGCGCAATGGCGAGTTCGCCATCGAGGTCGCCGAAGTATCCGCGGATGCAGGCCCGGTGCAGTTGATCGACAGCGCGGGCACGCTGCTGCAGACCCTCGAAATCGGCGCCGATGGCAAGGCTGCCTGCACCATCTCCGGAGCGGGCAGCCGCGAAGCCACGCCCTGGCGTCTCCACCTGCCTTCAGGAAAGGGTGTCGTCCAGGCCGACGGCCTGACGCGCTGGGACCAGTCCGATGCCTGGGAGAACGTGTGCTCCTGGACGCCCGACCCGTCCTCCTACTTCCCCATCCTGGACAACCGCTGGCTGCTCACGCCATACCAGCGCACGATCTACACGGGCGCGGGCAAGACAGGGAAGCTCACGTTCCAGGTTCGCAATAGCGCCCGGCATGAGCGCACTATTCGTCTCGCGCTGGAGTTCCCCGGCCAGGCCTGGCCGGTGCGCCTGGGCATCTCCGAGGTCACTCTGGGCCCCGGCAAGACCGCCGCGATCCCGATTGAGTTTGACCTTCCCGACGGTGCGGCCGAGACGCGCTGCCACATCCGGGCGACCCCCGATGGCGACGACGCCGTCACCACCTACTCCACGCTCATCGCCCGCGCAGGCCGGGCGCCGGCTCTGGCCACTCTGGACATGCCGATCCAGCTCAAGCCCTACCAACACGAGAACGAGCAGTTCGGCTACTTGCCCGACTACCCCACCGAGAGCCAACTCTACTTCGGAACCGACAACCATCCCTTCGCCCGAGTCGGCAGCGGACTGGCCACCATCAAGGACGGAGAGTGGATCACCACTGACGTGCGCGCTGCGGTGGGAGAGCTGCCCGAACCCCTCGCCGGATCGTCACTGTCGCCCCTCAACACCAAGGTGGCTTTCGACCGCGACGGGGACCTGTATATGCTCGGCGGCGGGCGGGGATTCGGGGTCCTGTTGCACTCCTCCGACGGTGGCCGGACCTTCGATGCCACCCAGATCCCCGGCCGAACGGGTGCGTGGGACATCGAGGAGTTCACCGGGAACAACATCCCCGACGGCCCGCCGCCTATCGTGCGTTTCACCCGCACCCAGAGCGACCCGAAGCTGATCTGGCGCTCCCTGCATGACCTGGAACTCATCGTCCCGCGCAAGGTGGAGGGGCGCATCGAGATGGGCGAACCGGTGCGCATTTCCAGCACTTGCATCGGCCTGTCAGCGCACTCGGGGATACCGTCAACGGTGGTGTCGCGGGGAGACAAGATCCATGTGGCGTGGGGTGAGGCCACCGACCCCAACGAGAAAGTGCCGGGCGTACCCACTTACGTGGCCACCTACGACAAGAGCACCGGCGAATTGGGCGAACCTGCCCTCATTGGTTACGGTCCGCCCGCGAACGACATCCACAACTCGCCCAGCATCACCATGGACGCGGATGGCTACCTGCACGTGCTCGTGGGCACCCATGGGCGACCGTTCCAGTATGCCCGCTCACTGGCGCCCAATGACGCCTCCGGGGGCTGGACAGAGCCGGTGTCCGCGGGCGAGGGCCTGAGCCAGACCTACATTGGCTTCGTGTGCGGGCCGGACGGGACGCTGCACGTGGTGTTCAGGCTGTGGCGGTCGGGCGAACCGTACCCTAACAGTAGTCACGCTACCCTTGCCTACCAGCGCAAGCGCCCTGGCCAGCCCTGGGAGGAACCGCGCATCCTGGTGGCGGCGGCGTTCTCGGAGTACAGCGTCTTCTACCACCGCCTGACCATCGACCGCCTGGGCCGCCTGTTCATCTCATACGACTACTGGTCCACTCACTGGTTCTACCGCAACGACCACTTCGGCTCGCGCAGGGCGGTAATTATGTCGCCCGACGGCGGCGACACCTGGAAGCTGGCGGACAACAGGGACTTCGAGTAGCCGCCGTCAGAGCTGGGCGGCGACCGCATCCCGCAATTCCGCCGCGCTCCTGCGCACCGTGTCCAGATCGAGCGACGGCGCGACCGAGAAGGTGCGGATTCTCGGCGCATACGCCTCGGCGTTCGGACAACTTCCGGGCGCATAGTGCACGTGAGACGGCAGAGGGACGCCCACCGAGGTGCGCCGGTGGGTCTCCATGTCCTGGTAGACCGCCTCCAGGTAGTTGATCTCGCAGAAAGAGCCCAGCGCAGCCGGAACCCGCACCGGATACTGCCAGTAGTTTGGCACGGTGTCCTGGTAGACGTGGGCGAGATCGATGCCCGGCGCGTCGGCAAGCTCCTCCTCGATCGCCGCCGCCCTCTCGGCCCGCATTTCGTTGAACAGGGCGATCTTCCCCAGTTGCGCCAGGGCCACCGCGCCCTGTAGTTCGCTCATTCGGTAGTTGTGGCCGAAGCCGAAGTGCCCCCGAGTCCGCAGGCCCGCAACCCGTTCGGCCTTTGGCGGCTCGAGTCCGTACCGGTACCAGGGCATGCCGGCGGTGCCGAACAGGACCGCGCGTTTGTAGACATCCGGGTCATCGGTGGCCACGATTCCACCTTCCCCCGCGGTGATGTGCTTCGACTGCTGCATGCTGAAGCAGGCGACGTCCCCGAAGGTGCCCGCCATCCTGCCCTTGTACGTGCAGGAGTACGCCTGGGCGCAGTCTTCGACCACTTTCAGACCGTGGCGCCGGGTGACTTCCAGAATGTCATCCATTGGCGCGGGTTGGCCGAACATGTGAACCACCACCACCGCCCGGGTGCGCTCGCTGATGCGCGCCTCAACGCCCTGCGGGGTGATGATCAGCGTGCGCGGGTCGGTCTCCGCGAACACCGGAATGCAGCCGATCGCGACCACCGGCAGGGAGACGAATATCGGCGCTGTCGCCGGGCAGATCACTTCGTCTCCCGGTTCCAGCCCGAGACTGGCCAGCGCGGTCTCATTCGCGCAGGTGCCCGAGCAGACGCCGAACACGTAGTGGCGACCCAGGTACTCCCCGAAGGCATCCTCGAACCGTGGGACCATATTGCCCGAAGTGCCGCGCCACAGCTCCTGGCTCTCAATCACCTCACGCAGCAGCGACAGTTCCTCTTCCCCGAAGCTGGCAAATGACATCGCGGACTCCCCCAGTCATCGCGCTGGAAGGCGCTCTATTTGACCACAACATTGCGGACCCATTCATTCGTCTTGATGCGCGGGTCTCCCGGAACCAGGCGCTGGCCGCAGATCTCCACGCCCTCGAAAGTCACGTTCTCGATAGGGCTATCTGGGCCGTCGGCCATGATGACCACGTCGGTGTTCCGTGCCTGCAGCACCCGCACGTCTCGGAACAGCACGTCGCGAATGGCTCCCCGGGGCTTGTCGCGCACCGGCGGATTGAGCTGCTGGTATGGACGGCCGGGCTTGTGCGGCAGGCCCATGTGCCAGTCGTCCCAGTTGTTGACCACCTTGATCGGGGCGTGCAGGGCGCCGCGCACATCCTCGATGGTGATGCCCTCGAACCGGAAGTCGCTCACGGAGCCTTCACCCTCAAGCTCGATGCCGATGGCCCCGCGCGAGGTGGAGGCACAGGTGGCATGAAGCACCGTGCAGTCCTGGTAGAGCACGTTGGTCAGGTCCGCTCCACACTCGCAGCACAGGCCCAGTGAGCCGCCCACGTCGGTCCAGACCACGCAGTTGCGGAAGACCACGTTGCGCTGCGGGATCCAGACTTTGACCTCGAAAGAGTCGTCGGCATTGTGGCTGAAGCAGTTCTCCACCAATGCGTCGGAAGTGCCGCCTATCACGATCCCGTCGTTGTTCACGTAGTGCCCGATGACTTTCACGTTGTCGATGTGAACGCGGTTGGAGTTCACGACGTTCAGGGACCAGACCGAGGACTCCCGGATGATGATGCCCTCGATCTCCAGGCCGTCGATCCCCTGCACGCGGATGAGGTGTCCCCGTTGGCCGCGTTCCAGCGCCTTGCGTCCGCAGAGGATGCCCCGGCCGCGGATGGTCACCTGCTTGCGCCACTTGCTGCTGAACAACCCCGGCGCCCACCAGACCTCGACACCGTATGCGCGGTGTGACTCGCCCAGCATGCCCGGGTCCACAGGCCGCAGGTTCACGATGGCCCCGCCGGCGATATACACCGTTTCTGCGTCGCCGATGTCCGTCTCGCCCAGGTCATGCACGCCGGGGCCGAAATACCGCACTCTCGGGTCGTTGGGGTCTGGCGCGTCCGTTTCGAGGGGGTTCACGAAGATGTGGAGCGGGTGGGCTAGCCCCTCTCCCGCTTCAACTGTAAGCTGGCATGGCCTCGACACGCGGAAGGAAAACGCACCGTCAACCACATCGGGCCGAACGCCGTGAGCCAGCGGCCGAACCGTGACGCGCGACGTGTCGATGCCCGCCCTGTCGAGGCCATCCAGCAGACGCACCGTGACTTCGGCCTCGCCGGACAGATCAAAGGCGCAGAAGCTCACCGGCGAGACCGGACGCCCGGCGAGGGTTGCGGCAGAGTCCGCGTCGAACCGGTATGAGGTGTAGCAGAAGACCGGGCGACCGTTCACCGTGACCGCGTAGTCCTGCGATGCGGGCTCGCCCGCAGGCGCGGGGTAGATGGTGACCCGAGACGATGCGGGAACACGTGAGTCTTCCACCGGCGCACCCCTGCCTGTGTCAGGCCAGGCTGGCACAACCGTCAGCGCGGCGATGATCCAGCAGTGCACGAACGCACGAGTGTGCATGGACATCCCTGCGATCCACGGAATCAGCGGGCCTGAAGCACTGCGCGCAGCACCGGCTCCAGCACCAGCGCCTGCCGCCAGAACCCCAGGTCAGTGGGGTGCGTTCCGTCTACGGTCGCCTCGGCATCCCCGCCCAGCAGATCCTCCCCGGGCACGTAATGCAGACCCGGAACACCCGCCGCCAGCAGCCGCGCGTAGGCATCCCGCAGGGCCTTGTTCTTGGACATGTACGAGTCGCGCGGCGCGGGAAGCAGCCAGCCGGCCTGGTAACTGATGTTTTCCACCAGCAAGATCGGCGTGTCCGGATGAGCCTCCCGTATCTTCATCACCAGTGGCTCGAGGCGCTGCGTAACACCTATCGCATCATTGTTCGGGAGCGCATCAAGGACAAACGCCGCCGGATCGAGTTCCGCAAGAAGCGCCGCCATTTCCGGCTCCATTTGTCCGTTGCCCGAGAATCCCAAGTTGATGGTGGGCCGGTCCAGCCAGCGCCCGATGATTGCCGGGTATGCCATGCCCGGCCGGGACGCGCACCCGCCCTGGGTGATGGATGTCCCGTAGAAGACAATCGGCTTGTTCGCGTCGCCCGTGCGGACGGCGGTCTCCAACGTCGCCGACACCGGGACGCCGATCTCCGCCTTCACCGTGCCGTTGTACAGGGGAAGGTTCAGGATGTACTCGCGGTCGCCCTCCGGGATGCCTGAAGCGATGGCCTGCTCGTTGTCATTTTG
>JAGPGE010000097.1:0-5257 GCA_018056145.1 Armatimonadota bacterium | reverse complement strand
AAACTCTCGCGCCGCGGGATAATCCGCCACGTTTTTCGAACACACTGGGAGGACCGACCAGCCATGGCGAAGGCAAGCGCCCCTCGTGCACCGAAGAAGACGCCGCGTGAGAAGACGCGCGAATGGTTCAGCAAGTGCAAGTTCGGTATGTTCATCCACTGGGGCGTCTATGCCGTCCTGGGCAAGGGCGAATGGATCCGCACCGTGGACCAGATCCCGCAGGACGAGTATGCCAAGCTGCCGCCGAAGTTCAGCCCCACCAAGTTCGACCCGGGCGCGTGGGCAGATCTTGCGAAACGCGCGGGCATGAAGTACATGGTGGTGACCACCAAGCACCACGACGGCTTCTGCATGTTCGACGCCCACAACACCGACTGGAAAGTCACCAACACTCCGTACGGTAAGGACGTCATCGCTGAACTGACTGAGGCCTTCGAAGCCCGCGATGTCCGCGTGGGTTTCTACTACTCCATTATGGACTGGCACCATGACGACTACCTGCCCCGCCTCGAGTGGGAAGCCGAAGCACGCCCGGCAGAAGGCCACGACGTGATGGAGTACATCAAGTACATGCGCGAGCACATCGAGCAACTGCTGACCGAGTACCGGCCCGCGCCTTTCGTGCTTTGGTACGACGGAGGATGGATGAACAAGCCCGAGGAACTCAGCGGGGTCGAGACCAACGCCATGGCCCGGAAGCTCAAGCCGGACATCCTCATCAACGACCGCCACTTCACAAAGGAAGACCTGATCACCCCCGAGCAGCGCATCCCGCCCACCGGCATCTTCGACGAAGACGGCAACCCGGCTCTTTGGGAAGCCTGCATCACCATGACATCCCACTGGTGGGGCTATGACAAGCACGAGAAGGTCTTCAAGACAAACGAGTTCCTGATCCGGATGCTGGTGGACATCGTCTCCAAGGGCGGGAACCTGCTGCTGAACATCGGCCCGAAGCCCGACGGGACCATCCAGAAGGAGTTCGTTTCGCGGCTCGAGGCCATCGGCAAGTGGATGGACAAGTACTCCGAGGCCATCTACGACACCACCGCCAGCCCCTTCAACCTCCTGCCCTTCTATGGCCGCGTGACCACCAAGGGCGACAAGCTGTACGTGCATGTCTTCGAATGGCCCGGCGACCTCCAGGCGCGCCTGCCCGGCCTGGCCAACGAAGTGAAGGCCGCGTACCTGCTGCAGGAGGACAAGCCTGCGGTTCCCTTCACACGCGACGGCAAGGACTGGGTGTTCGGCTTGCCGAAGAAGGCTCCGGACAAGGCCGCCAGCGTCTTCGTGGTCGAACTCGACGGCCCGCCGCAGGTGACGCCGGTGGTCCTCAAGCCCGACGCGAAGGGCACTCTCGAGCTACCGGTCCTGTACGGCCTGCTGGACGGTCCCCACGGCATGCGCATCCGATACGAGGCCCAGGACGGCGTCATCCATGCCGGCAACTGGATCAACCCGCGCGACAGCGTGGAGTGGAACTTCAGGGTCTCCAAGCCCGGCGACTACCAGGTCTGGCTGGAGTACGCAGTGGATGATGGCCAGGGCGGCAGCGAGGTGGAGTTCATCGTGAACGGCAAGGAAGTGCCGCTTCTCGCCCCCAACGGCCTCGTGTTCGGCTCCGGGAACATGCAGGTGGGCGATGAGTCCAAGCGCCAGGTCTGCAAGACCAGCGCAACGGGCGGCGAGTTCAAGCGCAAGAAGGCGGTTCTGGTGCGCCTGAAGCGCGGAGACAACACGCTGAAGGTCATGGTCCCGAAGATCAAGAAAGAGCGGGCCATGAACCTCCGCGGCCTGGTGCTCAAGGCAGTGGAGTAAGGGCCCGCGGAACTTGCGCAACACCGACCATACCCGGGAGGGTCTTCGATGCTTGCATGGATCAGTCTCACCGCCTTGACCGCTATCGCGCTGATCTCGATGGCCGCGGCCGAGGGTTCCCCTCGCACCTGCACGCGCCTGGGAAGCCGCTGGCGATTCCACCGCGGCGACGTTCCCGGCGCGCAGGAACCGGGCTTCGATGACGCCTCATGGCGCGAGGTGAGCGTACCCCATGACTGGAGCATCGAAGACCTTCCCGAGTCCGAAGACACCGGAGATGCGGACCGCAACGGCCCCTTCGTCGCCAACAGCGTGGGCGGCGGCGCCGTCGGCTACACCGTGGGCGGGGTGGGCTGGTACCGGCTGGACCTGGGCATACCCCAGCAGTGGCGCGGGAAGCAGGTCAGGATCCTCTTCGACGGCGTCTACATGGACTCCGAGGTCTGGCTCAATGGGGTGAGCCTCGGCCGGCACCCCTACGGTTACACGTCATTCCACTTCGACCTCACCCCACACCTGAACTGGAATGGCCCGAACGTCCTGGCCCTGCGCATGGACTCATCGGGCAAGACCAGTCGCTGGTATGCCGGCTCAGGCATCTACCGCCACGTCTGGCTCATCTCCACCGCACAGGTCCACATTGTCCAGTGGGGCATCGCGATTTCCACGCCGCAGGCCGACGCCAACAGCGCCGATGTAAACGTGATCGTCACCGTCTGCAACGAGAGCGACGCCGAAGCCACGGTCTCCGTGAACCTGCGGGTGCTTGATCCAGGCGGGAGTCTGGTCGCCGAATGCGACACCCAGACCGGTCTCATGACCGGCGAGCGGACCGAGGTGAGCCGGGACCTCAAGGTCGCGCACCCTCATCTCTGGTCTCCTGATTCGCCTGCCCTGTACAAGCTGATCACGACTCTCAGCGTGGACGGAGAGGTGACCGACCGCGTCGAGACGCCTTTCGGCATACGCACCTTCACTCTCGATGCTGAAAACGGGTTCATCCTCAATGGCCAGCCGATGAAGCTGCGCGGTGGCTGCGTGCATCATGACAACGGCCCCCTGGGCGCGTGCACGTATGATCGCGCCGAAGACCGCCGGGTGGAACTGCTCAAGGCCGCTGGTTTCAACGCCCTCCGCACTGCTCACAACCCGCCGTCGCCCCGGTTCCTGGATGCATGCGACCGCATTGGAATGCTGGTGATGGACGAGGCCTTCGACTGCTGGCAAGTGGAGAAGAACCCCGAGGACTACCACCGTTTCTACGACGACTGGTGGCGCGCCGACATGGACGCCATGA
Organism: Armatimonadota bacterium; assembly: GCA_018056145.1. Classification (GTDB taxonomy): domain Bacteria; phylum Armatimonadota; class Zipacnadia; order Zipacnadales; family JABUFB01; genus JABUFB01. The sequence continues at coordinate 2,142 of JAGPGE010000097.1, read as the reverse complement.
TCCTGCGGGACCGCAACCACCCGTGCGTTTTCGCCTGGAGCATCGGCAATGAGGTGGTGGAGCAGTCGTCGGGCGTGGATGAGGGCCCGCGCATCGCGGAGATGATGGCCGCGCACGTGCGCACGACCGACCCCACGCGCCCGGTGGCGATCGGCGCGCACCCGGGCACCGACCCGTGGGAGAAGCTGGATCCGCTCTTCGCCCACCTGGATCTGTGCGGCTACAACTACAAGTGGGAGAAGTACGCGCCTGACCACGAGCGTGTCCCGAGCCGGGTGATTGCGGGCACCGAGTCCTTCCCGAAACAGTGCTTCGAATCGTGGATCGCCACCATCGATAACTCGTGGGTCATCGGCGACTTCGTCTGGACTTCCTTCGACTACCTGGGCGAAGTCGCGCTTGGCCACACCCATTACGAGGGCGACGAGAACCTCTACGCCAAGTGGCCGTGGACCGCGGCAAACTGCGGTGACATTGACATCTGCGGGTTCCGGCGGCCCCAGTCGTATTACCGCGAGATCGCCTTTGGCGCGCCGGGCAAGGTGGCGTGTTTCGTCGCGACTCCGGTTCCCGAGGGACGCACCGAAGTGGTCTTCGGTTGGGGCTGGCACAACGAATGGCCTTCCTGGACGTGGCCCGGACATGAGGGCGAGACCATGACCGTCCGGGTCTACTCCTCCTGTCCGAAAGTTCGGCTGCTTCTCAATGGCAATGATCTGGGCACCCGCGAGACCAATCGTGACACGCGCTTCGAGGCAGTCTACGAGGTGCCGTACGAGCCGGGCGAACTCGTCGCCGTCGGGCTGGACGCCAGCGGTGCCGAGGTGGCCCGCTGGGCCCTGGAGACCGCAGCTGAACCGGCATCCATCCGCCTGAGCCCCGACCGCACGATCCTGGACGCCGACGGGCAGGACCTGTCCTTCATCGAGGTGGAAGTCCTGGACGACCGGGGAATCCTGTGTGCGAACGCCGCGAACTTGCTGACCTTCACCATCGCCGGGCCGGGCAGCATCGTGGCCGTGGCCAACAGCAATCCGCAGAGCATTGAGAGCTTTCAGCAGCCGCGGCGCAAGGCCTGGCGCGGGCGGGCACTGGTGGTCGTGAAGGCGGGCGACGAGCCCGGCAAGATCACCCTAACAGCCAGCGCCGAGGGCATATCGGCGGCTGAGGTCAGTATCGCCGTGCGCTGAAAGCACACCTGCACGAGGAGACCCGAATGAGTAGTCCTGCAGACCGCGAACGCCTGCGCCGACTTGCCGCCGAGTACGCCGAGATCGTCAATGGCGACGAGATGAATGCCCGGCGCGAACGCTGGCGCCTGAGCAACCGGCTGGAAGCGCGCACCGTGCCCTTCCAGATCGAGGACAACGGAACGTTCTTTTCCGACCTCACCCCGCCGCTGGAATGTGAGGGCGAGTTCGAGCGTAGTTGCGAAGCCCAGATGCTGCGAGCGATCACCAACTTCCGGCTGATCGACGACGACCGGGTGTTCCCGCGCACCTTCATGGTGCACGTTTCGGCCTGGCGCACCCCCAACTGCCCGGACCTTCAATACCGTCGCGTGCAGGACTCGCGAGGCCTGGAACTGGGCTTCGAGACCAACACCCCGCTGGCCGACCTCGCCAACTCCATGCACAAGCTAGTGCCCAGCGAGTACCGCCTGGACCGCGAAGGCACACAGCAGCGCGCGGATATGGCGATGGAGCTTTTCGGCGACATCCTGCCCGTGGAGACCGTCTGCTTCAAGGCAGCGTACCCCGGCGGCGCGGTGGCGCAGGCCGGCGTGCTACTCATCGGCATGGACGACTTCTACCTGGCAATGCTGGACCAGCCCGAGAACGTCCATGCGTTCTTCGATTTCCTGACCAGCGAGGCCGAACGCTATCTGGACTGGCTCGAAGAGGAGGGGCTCATCACCAGCAACAGCCGGGAGACGGACTGCGGGTCGGGCAGTTGCGTCTATAGTGACGAGCTACCGCGGCGCGAGATCGGGCCCGGCGAGAAGCTGCACGTGAGCGACATCTGGGGATTCGTCGAGGCCCAAGAGGCCGCGGGGATTTCGCCGGACATGTACGCCGAGTTCATCCACCCCTATCAGCGCCGAATAGGTGACCGCTACGGGCTCATCAACTACGGTTGCTG
>JAGPGE010000096.1 GCA_018056145.1 Armatimonadota bacterium | reverse complement strand
TACAGGCGCCGAGTTCGCAACGGCCCGAACTCGGATGCCAGTCCCCCAATGCCAGCGACCGGCGGCGTACGAGCCGCCGCCCTGCAAACGGCAACGGCTCTACTCATACTCCCACTTGTGAATCCACGGGTCGTTGGTGCGCGTCTGGAAGTCCTTGATCTTCGCGCAGAAGTGCCCGACGAGTCCCGCGTAGTCCGGACGGTCGGCAAGGTTATTGGTCTCACCCGGGTCCTGCTGGAGGTCATACAGCTCGAACCGCGGCCGATGCAGATACGCCTCCACCGGGCGCTGCCCGTAGTCGGCAATCCCGCGGCGCAGCGATCCTTGCCATGTGGCCGCTTCCCACAGGTCGGAAGCAAAGGAGTAGGTGAGCGGGTGCGCAACGTTCCAGATGAACTTGTGCTGCTTCGTGCGCACCACCCGCATCGGGTAGTAGTTGGTGATCTCGTGGAAAGTGTGGGCCGCGAAGGCCTCCTCGCGCCAATCAGTTGGGCTTTCCTGGTCGATGATCCCGCGGAAGGACCGCCCATGGAAGGCCTCGGGGTTGTCCAGCGCCCCGGCGAAGTCCACAATCGTCGGCGTGAGGTCCGCCCAGGTAACCAGCCCGTCGCAGGTGGCGCCCCTGGCTGAATGTTCGGGGCTGCGCACGATGAGCGGCAGGTTCATGCCTGGCTCATACAGGGTGGTCTTGGCGCCAGGGAAGGCCGCGCCGTTGTCGGCGATGTAGATGATCACCGTATTGTCCCACTTGCCCTCGTCGCGCAGCACCTGGAGGAGCCTGCCGATACCCCGGTCCAGACGCGCCACGGACTGGCAGTACTGGGCCAGTTCGGCCCGGGTCTCGGGGATGTCCGGCAGGTACGGCGGCACCAACACCTCGTCGTCATCGAAAGGTCGCTCTTCGTCACCCGGGAAAGCCTGGGGCGGGTTGCCGAAGCGGTCCGGTCTGCAGGGGTGCTCGGAGACCACCCCGCCGCCCCGGTGAGGATTGTGGGAGGCCCAGTAGAGGAAGAAGGGTTTCTCGCCCTGCATGAACGACCGGCAGGCCTCGGCCATGCGCACGTCATCTCGCCCGAACATGCCCTCGGGAAGCCCTTCCTGGAAGGGAAACAGCGCGTCGGGCGCGTAATGCCGCTTGCCCACGCGGGCCGTCCGGTAGCCCGCTTCGTTCAGCAGCGCGGGAAGGGTGACGGTCTCGTCGAAGCACGCGAAATGGTGGCACCCGTGGGTGTGCCCGTACGTGCCGTTGGCATGGTTATAAAGGCCGGTGAGGATCACGCTTCTGCTCGCAGCGCAGGAGGCGGTGGTGCAAAAGCCGTTGGTGAACCGCACGCCTTCGCCCGCCAGCGCGTCCAGGTTCGGGGTGTGGATGGCCGGATTGCCATAGGACACCGTATCGCGGCCGTGATCGTCCGAGACGATGAGGATGATGTTGGGGCGCTGATCAGCCATGCCTTGTCTCCGTGCTCACTGGATTCCGTGACGCTGCAGCCAGTCGCTGGCCTCCGGGGGCAGATACTCCTTCACCTTCCGGCCCAGCTTGCGTAGTTCCTCCGCCCCCCCGCCCAAGAGTTCCCGCAGCTTCTCCGGGTCCGCCGGGTCGTAGTCGTAGTTGACCACGCTGAAGCCCGGCGCGGGACTGTAGCTGAAGTCCTGAACGGTGATGCCGCGATTGCGGTGGAAGTCAGATACCTTGTACGTCCGCAGGACGGTCCCGGCGCTGTCGAGCTGCTCAAACAGCACGGGCGCCCGGGTTCTCTGGCTCACGTACAGGCGGCCGCCGTCGTGCTCGCCGGTGCGTCCGGGCCACTCCAGCAGCCAGCAGGTCTCGCCGGCCTGCTGCACCGGAGCTTTCAGCGTAAGGCGTTCGGGTTTGTCCACGGAGGAAGAGATCGCGCGACCAGGGTCCTTGCCGCCGAGCATTTCCGTGAGAATCTCGCGGGGCGTCATGCGGTCCGAATGCACCCGGAAGGCGGTGCTGATGGCAGGCACGATGACCCAGAGCTCCTCGCGGGTGGCGATGGCTCGGAGCGAGACCACATCCACGTCCACCAGGTCCGGGGCCTTGTAGCGCAGATTGCCCGAGACTTTCATGGGGATGCCAAGCAGCTCCAGGTCGCCCTCAACTCTTGCGTCCAAGTCCGAGGTGCGCTCCCAGGTCTGGTCCAGTATCCAGGCGACGATGGATGGGTGCACGCCATAGCGGTACACCCCAAAGCCCGCCACGGCCAGCACCATGAGAATGACTATCAGCACCGCCAGGAACCTGCGCATGATTCGCTAATCATCCTCCTGCCCGCTTCCTGCATTCTCGGCCTGTCCCGGGCGCAAGGCGATCCGGACGAGAATGGCGGCGATCAGAGCTAACGTGGCTCCCGTGAGAAAGGCCACCTCGCCCGAGTCGAGGCGGTCCCAGATTTGGCCGCCGACCACCCCGGCGATGAACAGCCCGCCGCCTTCGACCGCGTGGAAGATGCCCATCCCGGCGCCCCGCCTGCCTTCCGGGATGAGCCCTGCCGCGGTGGCCCGGGTGCAGGCGCCCGTTGCCCCGAGCTGGATGCCGTACAGCGCGAACCAGACCAACATGGTCGCGGGCGTTGCCCACAGCGCCATTCCGAGGCACGGAAGCATCTGAGCGAGATAGCTCAGGGGCTGGGCGCGTCGCGGGCCGATGCGGTCCAGCAGGCGCCCCGCGGGAAATGCGGCCAGCGCGTAGACCACATTGTGAAACAGGTACAGGCCCGGCAGCCAGCCCTCGTCGAAGCCCACGTCCTTCGCGCGCAGCATGAAGAACGCATACGAGAAGTTGCCTGCCGAGAAGATCCCGTGAGCCACCAGGAAGCCGGTCCAAGAGCCCGCGAGGCGCTGCGCAGGCTTCTTCGCGGCGGACTCGTCCTTCGGCTTCGGGGGCACCTCCCGCACACCCACCACCAGCGCTGCCACCGCAAGCACACCAGCAACCGTCGCCAGCAGGAAGATGGCGCGGTACTCCAGCCCGAAGACCTTGAGCAGCAGGAACGCCAGCGCAGTTCCCACGATGGCCCCGGCAGTGTCCATGGCCCGGTGGAAGCCATATGCGCGCCCACGGTGCTCGGGCGCCACAGAATCAGCCAGCAGGGCGTCGCGCGCCGAGGTCCGGATGCCTTTGCCGATACGGTCGCCGATACGCACCGCGAGCACGTGCAGGCCCCTTGAGGCCACCGCCAGCAGCGGCTTCACCGCCGTTGACAGCGCGTAACCGGCTATGACCACCGGCTTGCGCTTGCCGGTCTTGTCAGACAGCCATCCGGAGGCGATCTTCAGCAGGCTCGCGCCGGCTTCGGCGACTCCCTCGATGGCCCCGATGGCCGACATGCTCAGCCCAAGCACCGACGCCATGAACTGTGGCAGCAGGGCGAGGATCGCTTCGCTGTGGATGTCGGTCAGGAAGCTGACGATGCCCAGCGCAATGACATTCCGCCCACGCCAGGTGGTTGGTTGGTGCGGATCGTGATGGGTCGTGCGATCATTCCCCCTGCTTGCGGCCGCGGTCCGGCCGTGCATTAGTCCAGCAGATCCACCGAGACACTGTCGAAGGCAACGACGGTGTTCCCCGTGGCGTTCTCCCAGCGCCGGGCCGACAGGCAAATGCCTCCGGAAGCAACCGGGGACACGCCCAGATAGCCCTGGTCCTCCGCCTCCAGCAGGCGGTTGCCGTCCATGTCCACCGCGATGCGGTTGCCCTGCACGGTGATGGTCGCCGTGTGCCAGGCATTGTCCCCAGTCCACTCCGCCTGGGCGAGGGAGCTAAGGTCGTTGCTGGTCTTCCCGCCGGCGGCCTTGTTCAGGATCGCCGCCTTGCGGCTGAGATTGAGCGAGTAACAGTTGCCTACGTCGGAATAGCGGAACCCGATCCAGACGCCGTCCCGGTGATCGCCGCCATACTGTCGCACCTGGAAGCGCACGGTGACGCGGTAGTCTATCCAGGCATTGTCGCCCGTGACGATCCCCGTGGGCAGGAACCCGCCGGTGCCGGAGTCTCTACCGATGAGTTCACCCTTCACGACCTCCCATTGCCCTGCAAGCGGCACCCAGGTCGGCTTCGGCGCGGCGCCTTCGGGGTACCCGTCGAAGTCCTCCCGGCAGGGGTTGCCGCCGAAGATCAGCCGCCCGAAGCGTCCCGGATTGTGGAAGGTGTCCGTTGCCGACCATGCGCTGAACTGTGGCGCGGGCAGGCTCTTGCTGCGGTCGATGCGCAGCAGTTGCACGCGCCACTGGTCGCCAATGCGGGGCATGTCACCGGCGTCCACGAAGTTGGCCAGCGGGATCGCGGCCTCCACGGTCCAGCTGGCATCCCCATCACCCCGGTTGTCCAGCGTCCCGTCCACACTCACCGCCGAGACCATTCCCTGCGCATTCCACTTGCGGGCGCCTTCAACATCCTGGGGCGCGCCGCCAATAGCCTTGGGGATGTTCAGGTCCACCACGCTGTTCAGCGGGCTGATCTCGATCTCCCGGTATTCTTCGCCGTCGCCGTCGGCGTCCACGTAGATCTCCACCACCTCGCCCTCCCACAGGTCCCCGTCGCGCTCCCGGATCTCGGACCACACATCGGGATCCTCGCAGCGCCAGGCCACGTACAGGTTCTCATCATCCCACGCCAGCTTCGCCTCGGTGCGCAGGTCTTTCCCATCGGCGCGGTCGGGGTCGAACCGGGTGAAGCTCCCGGTGCTCGGGGCCTGCCGCCAGATCTCGTCATCCAGCTTCCCGTCGATCACCGGCGCGGCCCCGGCGCGGGGGCAGGTGTACTCGCCCACCGGCGGCAGCGTGTTGGTGAGCAGGTAGCGGAACAGGTCGGCGATCATCACGTGTTCCAGCCCGGTGGCCTGCCGGAAGGTGCTCCACAGGTAAACTACGCGTGCGCCGGCAAGTTCGCCCTCCCTGTAGTCGATCATTGCGGCGGCCTCACCGTAGCTCTTGCCCTCCTGGTCTCTGAGGGTCACCAACGGCGTGTACACGTCACTTTTGCCCACAACGTTAAAGGTCGGCCGCCAGCGCGGGTCACCCTGATCAGGCCAGGGAATGGTGGCGGGGAGACTCGTGAATACTTTCTGGTCAGGATTGGTGTGGAAGGTGAGCTGCAGGCCGTCGGGGACCGTCTCCCAGCCGGTGTAGGGCGCAATTTCCAGAGTGTCCAGCCGCTCGTGAGCGCCGCTTCCGGAGATGGGCAGGCCGAACTTCGGCGCAGCCACCACCGGCTTCTCCAGTTCATTGTAGTAGAACGGGAAGGGCCCGCTGGCCAGTGAGACCAGGGTGCCGCCCGATTGCATCCAGCGGATCAGCGCCTCCTGGGCATCACCCTCCTTGTTTACCGTCTGGTAGAAGACTTCTCCGGACAGGTAGAGCGCTATCCAGATACGCCGGCTGTTGAAGACCTTGGTGTTTATCAGGTCCTTCGGCGTGAGGAAAACCAGGTGACCGCCCAGCCCGGCGTCGGTAAGCATCTTCACCACCGGGTGTGAGCGGACGTTGGGCTGCTTGGGAATGGGCAGGATGCCGATGTGCCCCCCGAATGACTTGAACAGGGGAGCGAGTTCACTCATCGCTTTCACAAGGCGCTGGTGCTCCGCGACCTTTTCCTGCTCCTTGGCGATGGCCGCGACTGTCTCGCCAAGGGCCGCGTCCGTCTTATCTGTCCAGGTCACCGCGAAGATCTTGCACCCGGTGGGAGTGATGGAGACAATCGGCTTGCCATCGTTGGGCACCATCACCAGATCAAGGTGCCACTGCATCACGGGCGGCCATCCCTTGACCGCCGGGATTGCGCCGGACAGATCCACCTGTTCCCTCTGACGCTCGTCGCGGTAGAGGGTGATGCGCGAGCGCTCCTCAATGTCGCCCACGAGTAGGAACAGTCTCCTCGGGCTCTTGCCGAAGGCAATGCCTTGGCGCGGGACGCACACATTGTTGCCGGTGAGTTCCGGGTCCAGCAGGAGGAAGGGCACGCCGTAGATGGTCTTCCAGCCGGGGTCGTAGCCCGCCATGGACTTCACGTCATACCAGTCGCGCTCGATGCCCTCGAAGGCCCCGCGCGCCAGGTTGAGCACCCCGAACCCGTTGCGCTCGATGACGCTCTCGTCATCCGGCCCGGGCATTTCGCGCTTCTTCACGATCTCGCACGGCAGCGGCTCCACGTCGAGCTGGGTCTGCCCCACGCTGACCACGTCCCCCAGCCGCAGTCCCCGCAGCGTGAGGGTCGACGGGTCAGCGGGATAGCGAACGATCCGGTCTTCGCCGAGTGTCACGGTTTCGTCCCGAGTGGCTCGCACCTGTTTGCCGTCAATGCGCAGGAATGGGAAGGTTACGGTGACGTCAAAGACGCGCTCCGGATCAGCGTCCAGGCCACCGGGAACCAGCTCGAAGGAGAAGTTGCCGTCACCGAAATACCGGTAGTCGCTGATGTCGGTGTGGCGGCCGTCGCGGTTGAAGCACATGGCCGCCTTCTCGCCGCAGACCACCCGGGCTCTCGCGGTGCCCAGCGGCCAGATCAGCCGTTCAAAGCTGCCCCAGAGCCCGCCGAAGCTCCCGCGCACGCCCTTGCCCTGGGCACATTCATCGAACAGCCCGAACCGCTCCGTGAACTCGCCTCCGTATGCCTGGACCGATTCGAACCACTGGTCCTGGAACATCTCGTGATAACGTTCCAGCATCCCACGCAGGTAGTGGCCCATGATGGGGTCGCCGAAGGTCACGTACTCGTACAACATGGCGATGTTGTAGGCCCAGATCTCATTGGCGCACGCGCAGCCCAGCCAGTTGAGGCCGGCGTTGGGCTCCATGAAGAAGGAGGAATCCAGGGCGTCCATCTGATCATTATCGCTGGGCCAGATGGCGAGATAGCGATAGGTCATGCTCCTGGCTAGCTTCAGGGCAAGGGCCGCCAGTTCCTCGTGCCCGGGCACGTCGCGGAAGTGGAAGTAGTACTTGAGGCAGAAGGTGACCGCCGGCGTTGCGCTCCAGGCGAACTGAGCCGCGGGGACGTCCGGGTAGCAGTTGCGGGTGTACAGGATCTGCTTGGTCCACCGCAGCACCCCATCCACGTAGGGCACCATGTCCGCGGCGCCCTCGGGGTCATTGCGGACATAGTCCAGCAGGGCGTTTCCGGAGGCCCAGTTGTTCACGTGGCGCATGGTCTCCACGCCGGGTCCGAAGAAATCCGCGCCGCCACCGTCGAGGGGCGTCTGCCAGCCGAAACAAAGGTCCTCCCAGACCTGAACCCACATCCCCAGCTTCACAAGCTCCCGGCACTGCTCGCCCAACCTGCGGATATTCTCCTCGCTGCCGGTGCCGTAGTAGTAGTCCACCGGGCTGAAGTAGCTGACGCCGCCCGCGATGTTGACATTCGGCGCCCACCAGTGTTCGCCATCGTCGCCGGTGTTGTGGACGAACGGCCCCAAGTTGCCGGGTGGATCTATGCTCGGCGGCCGATAGGAATCAGGCAGCCATGACAGGTCATTCATGGCCTCCACCCCGGGCAGCAGGTCCGCATAGTCCTGCCACATAAGCCTGTGGACAAACTCATTGGGGTCGTCGTCAGGGCCCATGTCCTGCGACCAGAGGATGCGGAAGTGGGTGCCGATTGTCGCCGGAAGCTCCTCGGGATAGCGCAGATTGATGTAGCCCTTCGCGAAAGGCCAGGTGAGGCATACGAACTGTTCGCTGTCCATGAAGCTTCGGCAGTAAGCAGTGCCGAAGCGCTTCTCGCTGTTGTCGGTGAGGCGCGCGTGGCTGAAGTCGTACCCCACGTAGCGCCGGTTCTGCGCATTCCACAGACCGGCAATAGGCGTCGGATATGCGCCGATCGGCGGGGCGTAGGTCCATTCGCGGGACCAGCTGCTCACCACCTGCCGCCCAAAACCCTCGGCCTGCATCTGGATGTACTCGTCGATGACCGGGGTGCCAATCATCCAGCCGCGCTGGTGGAAAACCTCCGCGCCGGGCAGCGAGCAGACGAGAAAATGGAAGGGCGCGGGCTCGTAGGCGTACTGTTCCCAAGCCGCCTGGTCGAAGCTGCGCAGGTCCAGACTGAAGCGGACTTCGGGATATGGGCTGCCTGGTAGGACGCGGACCTCGATGAAGGAACCCGCGCCGAGAGTGGGTGTCGGCGGGCACGCCAGTCCGGTGAAGCGCAAGGCATTGCCGGATGCTCTCGCCGTGCGCGCCGTGAATGTGCTGCTGCTGCCGAACTGGACCGCGGCCACGACCTCGTCTCCGGATCGCACCTCAAAGCCGCTGTATGGCCCATCCCCCACCGCCAAGACGGTCACCAAATCATTGCTGATCGACTGGGCGCAGGCATGCAGACACAGCAGGACCAGCAGCGACGCCGCCAGTGCAGTTCGCATCGGGTAGAGACCTCCAGCGGGAATTTGCGGTCTACGAGCATCATTTCCGCGCGTGGGTGCGCAGTCCCTGCATGGCGGCGATGGGAAGTGAGAGGAGGGGAATGGCATTTCCGCAACGGCAGACAGGCAGGACTGCCTGTCTCACTAACAACACACGACTCGGCGCGGACGAGATGCCCGCCCCACGCGCCTGACGCTGGTTGCCCGCCCGCAGTTCCCGGCTAACTCTCCAGTCCCAGCGACTGCTGACCTCCGCTGGGCGGTGGCGGCGGCTGGCGGTCGATCCCCAGGTGCTCGTAGGCCCGGTATCCGGCCTGTCTGCCCCGCGATGTCCGCAGGAGAAACCCGATCTTGAGCAGGTACGGCTCCACGACGTCCTCCAGGGTCCCCTCGTCCTGCGAGATCGTGGCGGCAATTGCACCCAGTCCCACGGGGCCGCCGTCGTAGATCTCGATGATCGCTCGCAGGTACTTGCGGTCCAACTCATCCAAGCCGAGTTCGTCCACCTGCATCTTGCTCAGCGCTTCGGCTGCGAGTGAACCCGTGATGACCCCGTCGGCCATGATTTGCGCGTAATCCCGGACCCGGCGCAGGAGGCGGTTGACGATGCGCGCAGTGCCCCGGGACCGTTCCGCGAGCACCCTCGCGCCTTCGGGCTCCACGGGGATCTCCCAGATTTTCGCGGCGCGCGTCACGATCTTCTCAAGCTGTTCCACCGTGTAGAAGTCGAGGTGCTGCAAGATGCCGAACCGCTCGCGCAAGGGGTCGGTGAGCAGGCCGGCCCGGGTTGTGGCGCCGATGAGCGTGAAGGGCTCGAGCGTGAGCGGGATCGTCTTCGCGTACGGCCCGCTGTCCACCACGAAATCGATGCAGAAGTCCTCCATCGCGGGGTAAAGGAACTCCTCCACCACCCGGGGCAGGCGGTGGATCTCATCAATGAAGAACACGTCGCCGCGCCGAAGGTTCGTGAGCATTCCCACCAGGTCCCCGGGGCGCTCCAGCGCGGGGCCGCTGGTACGGTGCATCTCGACACCCATCTCGTTGGCGATGATGTGCGCGAGGGTAGTCTTCCCGAGGCCGGGTGGGCCGTCGAAAAGGATGTGCTCCAGCACATCGCCCCGTCCCCGGGCGGCGCCCACGGCGATGCGCAACTGGTCGATGAGTTCGCGCTGCCCCACATCGTACTCGTCCAGGGTCTGCGGACGCACATTCACCTGCTCTTCCCTGTCGCGCCCGCGTTCCTGTCCGGTCACGATGCGTTGTCGTCCGGTGTCGTCGGCCATGGTCTCTGGTTAGTTCCTCACTCAGGCTGGTCCTGGCGGTGACCGATCAGCGGTTGCGGAACACCTGGCGAACGATCTCGTCCGGGGTGCTGACCTCCGGGTCGTCCTCACGCACCCGGCGGATGGCAAGGATCGCATCCGCGCGGCTGGTGCCAAGCTGGGTGAGGATCTCCAGGGCCGCCGCCTCGACGTCTGACAGCGGGCGCTCGGGCGCCTCGCCTGCACGCTGCAACTCCTCGGCGTCCACAAACTTCCCGAGCCGCCCGCCGAGGGTGGCGATGATATCCTTCGCCTTCTGCGGACCCACTCCCGGCAGGCTTTTGAGCATTTTCTGGTCCTGAAACTCGATGGCCCGGGCGATGGTGGCCACCGGCATGTTCATGGCCCGCAGAGCCGCTCGCGGTCCGATGCGCGGCACATCGGTGAGAAGCTCGAAGAACTCCCGCTGGATGTCGGTCTCGAAGCCCATGAGAACGGGCATGGACTTGGCGGGATCGGTCTGGAAGTAGTAGAAGGTCGCGAGCTCGATTTCGCTGTCCAGCGGCCGGCCCTCGCAGGCGTCCCGCAGGAATGGCGGCACCAGGACCTCGTATGTGAGACCGCCCACTTCGATGAGCAGGCTCTCTTCCTCAAGCCCCACCAGGCGGCCACGGATGCGTCGAATCAAGGGCGTCGGCCTCCCTGTTGCGCCAGAGCCCGGGCGATGCGATCGGGCAGCCCGTCCTGGCCGGGAACGCTTCTCATGGGTGAGCAATGGCAAAGGCATAGTGCGAGAGCATCGGTAACGTCATGGGGCTGCGGCGGTTCGTTGAGACCCAGCATCCGCGCCACCATGCGCCCCATCTGCTCCTTGCTCGCGCGCCCGTGGCCGGTGAGGGATCGCTTGACCATCGATGCCGCGTAGTCCACCACAACCAGCCCACGCCGCGCCCCGGCAAGGAGTATCACGCCCCGCGCGTGGCCCATAAGGATCGCGGTCTGCGGGTGCGCGTATTTCGAGTAGAGCTGCTCCACCACCATCACTTCAGGCTGGCAGTCGGCGAGTACGGCTTCAATGCCCTCGGCGATGGTAGCCACGCGCACCTCAAGAGATGCCGAGGCGTCCGTGCGGATCACGCCGCCCTCGACCATGACGGTCCTGGCGGGGGTATAGTCAACCACTCCATAGCCGGTGCAATTCAGGCCGGGGTCCACGCCGAGAATGCGCATAGGGCGATTATACCACGCGGCGGGGAGGGGCGGAACCGGGGGACTGGCATCGCGTTTCGCGGCCTCATGCGAAACGGGTGCCTGTACCCGGTTCCCGCTCTGCCTCGATCCGCCGCACCGCTTGCCAGCATGCGCCTGCCGCGGGTACAATGGGTCAACGCAGTTCAGTGCCCGAGAGCCTGCATCCACCGGGCGCTGCCACCGAGACCCGGGGGAGTTGCATGGGTTTTCGTCTCGTTCTGCCGGCTGCCGCCCGCCTGTGGGCACTCGCGATTCTCAGCGTCTGCGGTGCCGTGAGCGCAGCGGATGCCCGGTCAGACCCGCCCATCGTCGGAGCGGGCGAACCCGTCACCCCCCAGAGTGTGCGGCACCAGTTGCTCTCTGCAGCTTTGCCCTACGAACCGATGCCCCAGTGGGACGGCACTCCGGTACTCAAGGAGCTGCTGCAGAGCGGCTGGGCGCTGGGGGCGCCGCTTGAGGCCACGTACCGGGAACTGTCAGGCCCACGTCGCGCGGTATGCCGTGAAGTGCGTTTCAAGAGCCACGACTGGCGCGGCCAGCCGGTGCGCATCTTCGGCTACTATGCCTATCCGCGGACCCGCAATGGCCGAGTCCCGGGCTTGCTCATCGTGCACGGCGGCGGGGGCTATGCCACGCTGGACCGGGTGACCGAAGCCGCCGCGCAAGGTTACGCAGCGCTTTCCATCGATCTGCCCGGCGGCGGGACGCTGCGCGAGGGCAAGTCCCGGTCAACGGGCCCGGACATGACGGTGCGTCAGTTATTCACAGTGAAGCCTGATTTGTGCGATAATTACATCTACAATGCAGTGCTGGCACAGATGCGGGCCATATCCTTTCTGCGCACGCGGCCGGAGGTGGACCCGAGCCGCATCGGCCTCATGGGCGTGTCGTGGGG
>JAGPGE010000095.1 GCA_018056145.1 Armatimonadota bacterium | reverse complement strand
TCGAAGCCGGTGTCGATCAGCAGCCCGCGCGACCGGACAACCGTCCGGCTGTCACCCGGACACCAACGCCAAAGTCTGTTCAGGGCAGCGCCGCGGTGCACGACCACGCACCTGTCCCACCACCGGAAGCGCATCCACTCCTTGCCCCCGTCACGCTGAGTCGCCGGCCAGCCCCTGCGCGCCCTGATACCGTCGGCCCGCGCCCGTCACATCGGCTTCCACAGTCTCCGGCCGCGCCACGGCCCGCGCTCGTCGAGACCTCCGTTCACACTGAACCGCAGGCCACCCAGGCGAGGCAGGCAGCGGCGTCCTACCGCCGGACTGCAGGCGAGGCGACCGTGACTGCAAAGACCATCGCCGTCGAACTCGCGCCGGCACCGGAAGTGGGGGCACTCGTCGCAGAGAGCGCCGATGCCCGGACAGCCGCAAGATCCGCCCCGGAGATGGCACCGCGGACCAGACGTTCCGATGACGCCCCGGCCGACACCGCTGTCCCGGCACCGATCGCAGCCGTCCCCCGGGAACCGGAAGCTCCGTTGCCACCGACACCAGCCCAGGCGGCGCGACCTGTCCCGGAGGTTGCCCTGTCTTCGCAGCCCGCTGCCGGCACAATGCTCTCGGTATCACCCGAACAAGATGCATCGGAGGCCATCCTAGAAGAAGCATCTCCCGGTGCCCAGCCCAGGGAAAACATCGCACCCACATTCCCGTTAGCCCAGTTCAGAGCAACGAAGTCCGATGAGCCGCTCCAGCCGGTGTTCGTCCCGCAGGCCCTGGATGAGCTCTCCCCTCTCCCCGCGCGCATTCCGGAGCAGTTGATGGAAGCCTTGGACCGGGTCGCCCAATCCTTCGAGCTTGAGCTGCCCGGAGAGTCCGGTTCCACATTGCGTGTCGCCGTGGAGCTGCGCGACGGGGCAGCCCGGGTGGACATCGCCTGCGCAACCCTGAGCGACGCCGAAGCTCTGCGGGGCATCGAGCCGGAGATCCGCCAGCGCCTCGCAGCCCGAGGCCTGGACCTGGCGCAATTCACCGCCCAGCGCGATCCGCAAGGCAGCCGCCACAACCACGAGCCTGAGTACGTGGCGCCACGCCGAGACTGGGCAACTACCGAGACCCACCAGTCCGTCTCCCGGCCGGTCTTCCACCCACGCAGCTACTCGCTGAAAACGCTCTTCGGGACGCCGGCCTCCGCGCCAATCCTCAATCTGCTCGCCTGACGCCTCCGGGAGGATCCACAATGCCCACCGCGCTCAACGCCGTCACATCCGCCGCCGCAGGTACCAGGTCGTCAACAGCTCCGAGTACCGCCATCACGTCAGCCAGCCAGCAGCTTTCCACGGACGCCTTCCTCACCCTCCTGTCCGCGCAATTGCAGAACCAAGACCCACTGGAGCCGATGAGCACACAGGACATGCTTGCCCAACTCACCGATCTCACCACCCTAAATGAGCTGTCCAGCCTGAACTCTCACATGGAAGCCCAGGCGCGGGGCACGGCAGGCGAAATGGCAGCTCTCCTGGGCCGGACGGTCTCCTGGATCGACCCGAACTCGAGCGACATCGTTTCCGGGGTTGTTGACCGCATCACACGCGAGAACGGCGAGTGGATCTGCTGTGTGGGCAACCAGGAAACCCCAGTGGATAGCCTCATTTCCATCCAGTAACGTTACATCCGCTGGCCCGGGAATTGCACTTTGCAGCATGGGGCGGGGCAATTCGAAGCGGAGCGCAATGGCCGCACTGAAAGGGTGTCACCGCGTTGAACAAGGCGCTATACGCCGGTCTTTCCAGCACATTCGCACACCAGGCGAAGATGGACGTCGCCGCCAATAATCTGGCGAACGTCAGCACTGTGGGGTACAAGGCCTCCCGCGTGTCATTCCAGGACGCCTTCTACCAGACCCTGCGCGCCGCCCGGCCGAGCATGGGCGGACAGGGATCCACATCCGCGCTCCAGGTGGGCAGCGGCGTCTCCGTGGGCGGCATCAACACCATCAACTCCCAGGGCACACTCGAATACTCCGGTCAGGCCCTGGACGCGGCAATCGACGGCGCGGGGATGTTCATTCTCAACGGTGACGAGGGTCAAGTCTACACCCGCGAGGGCATCTTCCGCATTGACGGGACCAACAACCTGGTGATGGCATCCACCGGCCTGCGGGTCCAGGGATGGAGCGCCGTGAACGATGTCATCGATACCAACGGTCCCATCGGGGACCTGAGTTTCGCCCTGCGCACTATGCGCAGCCCGAAGCCAACCGATGATGTGGTCCTCGAGGGCAACCTCAACTCCGCCGCTGCCGTGGGGGACACCTACAACGCTTCGGTCACGGTGTATGACTCCCTTGGCGATGCCCACGAGCTGTCCGTGGTCTACACGAAAACCGCTACCAACGCGTGGGACGTAACCGCCACCTGTGAGGGCACTTCGGTCACCGGTGCGGTCACATTCGACGCAACCGGCGCACTCACCGCAGGCGGCACCCTCTCACTCACCGCCGTCATGCCCAACGGCGCCGCCAACCTGGTTCTGAACATTGACACCACCGCCGCAACCCAGTACGCCGGAAGCAATGACGTTGTCCCCACCGAACAGAATGGTTACCCCGGCGCAACGCTTCTGGGGGTGAGTATCGCCGACGGCGGCGTGGTGATCGGGACGTACTCCGATGGCCGGTCCGCGCCCCTAGCCCGGCTTGCCCTCGCCACATTCCCGAATGTGGACGGGCTTGAGCGCAAGGGCGACAATCTCTACTCAACCAGCGCCGCATCGGGTCTCGCCCAGACAGGCGCCCCCGGCAGCGCAGGCCTGGGAAACATTGCCGGTCAGGCCGTGGAGATGTCAAACACAGACCTTACCAGCGCATTCCTGGAGATGCTCGTGACCCAGCGTGCCTACCAGGCCAGCACCCGCGTGATCTCCACCGCAAACGAGTTGATCGAAGAAGCCATAAGGATGACCCAGTAGGCTTCCGTCCCCCCGGAAGACCCGCGACGCCGGCCCGGCTGTGGCTCCGTCTCATCGAGACGGTCTCCCCCGGCGTCGCGGGCAGAAAAACACGAACCGTCCGCTCCCACACGGGGCCATCGTGGCACGCAGATTGCAGCATGGGCGGATAACCATGATCAAGCTTACGCGACTGAATGGCTCCACCATGGTCATCAATGCACTGCTCATCGAGCGCGTCGAATCCACGCCCGACACGGTGGTGCGCCTCACCACGGGCAGCCAGTACGTGGTGCGCGACACCTGCGACGAAGTATGCGTGAAGACCGCCCAGTTCTTCCGGGAGATCGGCGCCGGCCACATCGATCTCCCGGCGATCATCAGGCAGTGATGCCCCTTTGGACCTCGGAACCATCATCGGACTCGGCATCGCTTTTGGCGCGCTGCTCGTCGCCAACAGCCTCGAGGGCGGCAGCATCGGCGCCCTCATCAGCCCCTCCGCCGCGCTCATCGTGTTCGGCGGCAGCCTGGGCGCGGCAATGGTCACCCAGCCCCTGCGCAATTCACTCATGGCCCCGATGCTCCTAAAGCACGCCATTCTCTCACGGCCCGCCGAGCCCCTGGGCGCACTGGAGACCCTCACCCACCTCGCCAGGGTCGCCCGGCGCGAAGGGGTCCTTGCGCTGGAGGGCGAGTTGCATAACGTCCGTGATGACTTCATCCGCCGCGGGGTCCAGCTCGTGGTTGACGGCACCGATCCCGGGGTCGCCCGGGCCATCATGGAGATCGAGATCGACGCGCTCATCGAGCGTCATACCGGCGCCGCGAAGTACTACAAGACCCTTGGCGGCCTGTCCCCAACACTTGGCGTTCTCGGCACCGTCATGGGCCTTGTGCACATGCTCAGCAACCTCAGTGACCCCGGCAGCATGGGCCCGGCGATCGCCACCGCCTTCCTCGCCACGCTTTACGGTGTGGGAGCGGCGAACCTTGTCTTCCTGCCCATCGCCCAGAAGCTGCAGATGCGCAGCGAGGAAGAGCAGTTCATCCGACGCATGGTCGCGGTAGGCATTGAGGGCCTCCAAGCCGGCGACAGCCCGATCATCCTCGCAGAGCGCCTCAAAGCCTTCCTCTCGCCTTCAGAGCGCGAGGCGGCGAACCGGGTGCTGGCCGAAGGACAGGGCGGTGGAGCCGGTGAGTCAGCACGGGCGGCGTAAAGCACACGGGGAGCACGAGAACGAGGAGCGGTGGCTGGTCACCTACGCGGATATGATCACCCTGCTCATGGCCTTCTTCATCATGATGTACGCCATGTCCATCGTGAACCTGGGCAAGTTCAACGAGCTTGCGGTGTCGGTCCGGTCAGGCTTCGGGGGCACTTCCCCCGGCCTGCGCTCCGCATCCACCGGCTTCGAGGCGCGCCGCGGGCAGGTCCCGCTCCAGTTGCCACTCAACGCATTCGATCTCATGTCCGACATCGCGAGGGCGGTCGAAAGTGACTTGTCTGGCCAAGAGATGAAGGACCTGGACTTTGTTTCGGAGGACGGCATGGCCAAGGTCCGAGTCCGCGCCGACGACGTCCTCTTCGCCCGTGGGTCGGCGGATCTCACGCCTCGCGCCGCTCGCACCCTGTCAGCCGTGGCCGACGCGGTCCGTGATCTGCCCTACAGTCTGCGCGTTGAGGGCCACACCTGCGACCTGCCCATCAGCACCGGGGAGTTCGCCAGCAATTGGGAGCTGTCCGCGCAGCGGGCCATCAACGTGGTCATGTTCCTGATGCGCGAGAAGGGCATCCCGCCGTCCTCATTGAGCGCCGCGGGGTATGCCGACACCTCGCCTATCGTGCCCAACACGGACGAGAAGAACCGCAGGCGCAACCGCCGCATCGACATCGTCCTCGTCCCACCAGGCGGGCCTGTGTCCGCATCGCGCGCCACGAGAGCGCACCTGAAGCCGGTGACGCCCAGTATCGCCCCCAAGAGGATCCAGATCGTGCCGGAGCCGGGCTTGCAGAGCCAGGTCCCGGCCGGGGAGGCAAGCCTATGAGACACCAAGCCGGCCGGAGGCGCGGCCTTGCCGCCCGTTCTGGCGGTGTCAAGCTCGTGATCATCCTGGCCCTCGCACTCGCCATGGGTGCGGGCGCCGGCTGGTTCGTCTGGGGCCGCGCGAATGCGGACGACAAGCGATCAGGGCGCGGTTCCGAACGAGAGTCCAGCAAGCACCACGAAGAGAAGAAGAAGGGCGATGAGCATGCGTCGGATGAGGAACAACCAGAACTCGCCTACGTGAACATGGGCGCGTTCCTGGTCAATGTCGCTTCCACCGAGAAACTGCGATACGTCCAGGTCGAAATCACTCTCGGCGTCCACACCCCCGAGGAAGAGGGCAAGAAGAAGAGAGAGAAGACCGGACATGGGGGGCACGGCGGCGGCAAGGCCGAGGAGCCAACGCTCACCCCTGCGTCGGACGCTCTCGCCCGGGACACCATCGTCCGCGTCCTCTCATCGCAGTCCTTCGACCAGCTTCAGGACCCGGCTGCGCGCGAGAAACTGCGCGTCCAGTTGCACCACGCGCTGCAAGAGGTCGTGAAGGACACCGAAGTCCACGCCGTGCTGTTCACGTCCTTCTTGATGCAGTGATCCGCCACACATCGACACCACGAAAGGCCAGACGCCAATGGACCCCACAAGCACAGAGAACCTGGCGGACCTCACCGCGGACAGCGGCGGCAGTGCCGGCCCGGTACGCTCTCCTGGGCAGGGAACCATCGACACCGCGGCGCTCGAGATGATGCTAGACCTGCCCCTGGATGTCACCGTGGAGCTTGGCCGCGCGAGAATGCAGCTCGGCGAAGCCCTCGGGCTGCAGGCCGGCGCAATCATCGAGCTCGACCGGCTGCCGGGTGAGCCCCTCGACCTTTACGTCAACGAGCGCCTTGTTGCACGGGGTGAAGTGGTGGTCGCCAATGACGTCCTCGCCCTGCGGGTCACCGAACTGATCGGCAAGGAGGCGCCCCGGCATGTCTAGTCCGTTC
Organism: Armatimonadota bacterium; assembly: GCA_018056145.1. Taxonomy (GTDB): domain Bacteria; phylum Armatimonadota; class Zipacnadia; order Zipacnadales; family JABUFB01; genus JABUFB01. The sequence continues at coordinate 5,819 of JAGPGE010000095.1, read as the reverse complement.
CGAACAGGCACACTGGCGACACTACTGCTCGTAATCGCTCTACCGCCTGCCTTTTCACAGTCCGCCACCGCGCAAGACCTCGCGGATGAGATCGCGGTCACCCAGCTCGGGCCGGACCCGGCACAGCCATCCGAACCGCTGTCAGGCGAGAGCGCGGGGCCTGTGCCCGTCTCCGTCCTCGACATCCTGACGAAGCTGGCACTCCTGGTACTTGCCGTGTACGGGGTGGCCTGGGGAGTGAACATCGCCAGACGCAACGGTTTCCGGCTGGGCAGTCTCACGCCGGCGTCGCAGAACACCCGCCTGCGGGAGTGCGAGTGCCTACGGCTGGGAGCAACAGGAACGCTCTATCTCGTGGAGGTGGACCGGCGAAGCATCCTCGTCGCCGGTAGTCCGGCGGGCGACCTCAGCCTGGTACTCGATCTGTCCGCTGCGAACAGGCAGCCCGAGCCCGCACGCGAGACGCGCGAACAGGCGCCCGACGACACTCCAGTGCCATTCGACTCTGACCTTCAGGCCGACCTCGACTGGGCAGAGCGCAGAGACGCACTGATTCGCGCCCTTGCCCAGCAGGGATGAGAATAGTGCGCGAACCCTCGCAGGCCCTGAACTCGACAGCATATACGTCAGCGCCGCGCGGACACCGTTTGCGTGTTGTGCTGCCGGTTGTCATCCTGCTGCTGTGTTCAGTGGCCGTCGCGCAGATGCCCACGCCCCCGAGGCCCCCGGATCCGCTTGCGGAGTGGTTCAAAAAGGAACCCGGCAGCGAACTCGCCCTCACTCTGCGCCTGGTCTTCAGCCTGGCAGCCCTGAGCCTTCTTCCCGCTGCGCTGGTGACCATGACCTCCTTCCTGCGGATCATCATCGTCCTCAGCTTCCTGCGCAGCGCTCTCGGGACCCAGCAGACCCCACCCAATCTCGTGCTGGTCGGTCTGGCCCTGTTTCTCACCCTGTTCATCATGCAACCCGTCTGGCAGGAGGTGGACCGCCGCGCGGTTCAGCCCTACCTAAAGGGGGAGCTCACGTACTCCCAGGCTGTGACGAAGGCCGCTGGTCCCGTGCGCGGGTTCATGATCAAGCAGGCCCGGGAGCGTGACATCCTCCTCTTCATCCGGATGGGCCGCCTTCCGCGTCCGTCAGGCCCGGATGAAGTGCCGATGCGTGTCCTCCTACCGGCCTTCGCGATCAGCGAACTGAAGTCCGCGTTCCAGCTTGGGTTCGTGATCTACGTCCCCTTCATCGTCATCGACCTCGTGGTCGCCGGTGCGCTCATGTCCATGGGCATGATGATGCTGCCTCCGGTGACCATCTCGCTGCCATTGAAGATCCTGCTCTTCGTCATGATCGACGGCTGGCATATCCTTGCCCGTTCGCTGGTACTAAGCTTCAGCTGACCCGCACCCGAAAGGATCGCGCCCGATGACCGACACCGTGGTGCTGCACCTTGTGAACCAGATGCTCCTGATGGCGCTGAAGTTGTCCGCGCCAGTGCTGCTGGCCACTCTCGTGGTGGGAGTTGCGGTGAGTATTCTCCAGGCGGCGACCCAGGTGCAGGAGATGACCCTGACTTTCGTGCCGAAAATGGTGGTGCTTGCCCTGGTCATGGCCCTCCTCGGCCCGTGGATGCTGAACTCCACCGCAAGCTGGGCCGCCTCGCTCATCGGCCATCTCGAACTGTACGCCCGGTGATGATCCGGCTCGAAAGCGCCTGAACTCTCATGGACAGCACACTGCTTCTGGGACTGGTGGGTAACCTGCCAGCCGTGCTCATCCCCGCCGCGCGCGCGGTGGGTGTGCTGGCATTCATGCCCGGTATGAACGCCCAGTCCGTCCCGCCCCACCTGCGCCTTCTCCTGGCGGGCGGCATCGCGCTCCTGGTGGGGTCGTCAGTGAGTGCCCCGGCGAACCTGCCGCCAGACGCCTCCGCGTACATGCTGGTGCTGCTGTCCGAACTGGGGCTGGGGCTTCTGGTCGGCTGGGCGGTGAGCGTCTTCCTCGAAAGCGTCCGCTGGTCGGGCGAGGTGCTGGACATGCAGATCGGCCTGCGCATGGGCAGTTTCCTGGATCCCACCACCAACCAAGGCAGTTCGGTCCTGGGCCAGGTCTACTACCTGGCCGCGCTCACCATCCTCCTGGCGGTGGACGGGCACCACTGGGTCCTTGCCGCACTAGCCCGCAGTTACGAGCGCATACCACCCGGATCGGCGGCTTTCTCAGGCGGAACTCTCGACCTGACGCTCGGCGCCGCCAGCAGCGCCCTTGACCTCGGAGTGCGCGTCGCCGCTGCCGGGCTCGTCTCCCTACTTCTCGCCGACGTGGCCCTGGCGCTCATGGCCCGCACCGTGCCCAACATGAACGTGTTTCTCGTCGGAATGCCCGCCAAACTCGGGATGGGTCTCGCGGTGCTCGCAGTGAGCGCTCCCCTTGCCGCGGGGGCTCTCGGGTCGCTGGTCGGGCAGATGTGCCACGTGGTCAACCTGCTCCTGGGAGGTGGGTGATGGCCGCGGACTCCCGAACCGAAGCCCCAACCCAGCGCAGGCGCGAGGAGGCCCGCGAAGAGGGCCGGGCGGCAATCAGCCGCGACCTCGCGGCGGGAATCGGCCTGCTGGCAGGCGCCCTCGTGGCGCGGGTGTGGTGGCGCCAGGCCACAAAGCTTCTCGCGGAAGCCACACGCTGGACCCTGGGCGCGGCGCCCCACATAGAACTCACTGCAGGCGAGCTCAGTGCGCTCCAGAGGGCCTGGTGGCTCGTGTGTATGCGCGTCCTCGGGCCGGTGATCATTGCGACCATGTGCGCCGGTCTCGCGGCGTCGCTGGCCCAGACCCGGCTGATGTTTTCGCTCAAACCGCTGCAACCCACCGCGGACAAGCTGAGTCCGGTCAACGGTCTCAAGCGCATGTTTTCCACCCGCGGGATGGTGGAAGCCGGCAAAGGGGTGCTGAAGGTCACGGTCATCCTCGGCGTGGCGGCGTGGTCCCTCTGGTCGCGTCGCGAGGACCTCTACCGCATCTCCGACTGCTCTGCCCTCGCCGCGGTGGATGTGGGCCTGGACCTGGTCTTCCACATGGTTCTGCGCTGCGGGGGCGTCCTGCTTCTCATCGGCGGCGCGGACTACGGTTACCAGCACTGGGAGTTCGAGCGCTCGCTGCGCATGTCCCGACAGGAGTTGATGGACGAGATGCGCCGCAACGAGGGCGACCCGCATATGCGCGCAAGGCGCAGGTCTCTGCGCCTTGCCATCATGCGCCAGGGCATCTCAAACGAGACCCGGGACGCCACCGTTGTGGTGACCAACCCCACCCACATCGCGGTGGCGCTTCTTTACAAGCCCGGGATGGTCGCCCCGCGCGTGGTGGCCAAGGGCCGGTTCCTCATGGCGAAGCGCATCGTGCAAATCGCCGGGCGCCAGGGCATCCCGGTGGTCCGCAACATCCAGCTCGCCCGGGCGCTGTTCAAACACACCTCGCTGGGCGACTTCGTACCCGGCGCTCTGTACGAGGCCGTCGCGCAGGTCATCGCCGCCATCTACCGCCGCCGGATGCGGCTGGCATGAGCCGGGGAAAGGGGGAAGCATGCGACTTCTGAGCAAGCTGGCGAAACAGGCTGACGTCCTCATGGCCGTCGGGGTCATCGGGCTGGTGGCAATGATGGTGATCCCATTGCCTCCCGTGCTTCTCGACGTCTTGCTCACCCTCAACATCGGCTCGGCCCTGTGCATCCTGCTTATCTCAATGTACGTCCAAAAGCCCCTGGACTTCTCGGTCTTCCCCTCGCTCCTGCTGGTCGCCACCCTGTTCCGTCTCGCACTCAATGTCTCCTCGACCCGACTCATTCTGCTCCACGGTTCGGCGGGCAAGGTCATTGAAGCCTTCGGCCAGTTCGTGGTCGGCGGCGATGTGGTTGTCGGACTTATCCTCTTCCTGATCCTTGTCATCATTCAGTTCGTAGTCATCACCAATGGCTCCCAGCGTGTGGCGGAGGTGGCTGCCAGGTTCACCCTTGACGAGATGCCCGGCAAACAGATGAGCATCGATTCTGACCTTAACGCCGGCATCATCGACCAACAGGAGGCCAAGGCGCGGCGACGCGAGATCGAGCGCGAGGCCGACTTCTACGGCGCAATGGACGGCGCCAGCAAGTTCGTGCGCGGGGACGCCATCGCGGGCATCGTCATCGTCGCCATCAATGTTGTGGGTGGCTTCATCATCGGCTGCCTGCGCCTCCATATTCCGGTGGGGGAGGCTCTCCAGCGCTACGCATTGCTCACGGTTGGCGACGGCCTCGTCAGCCAGATCCCCGCGCTGCTCATCTCCACCGCGACCGGCATGGTGGTCACCCGCGCGGCGTCCGAAGAGAACCTGGGCGCCGAAGTCGGGGGCCAGGTCGTCGCCCAGCCCCGCGCCCTCATGATCGTCGGCCTCATGCTCCTGGCCTTCAGCGTCGTCCCCGGGCTGCCCACCGGAGTGTTCATCATCGTGGGCCTCATCACCGCGCTCATCGCCTGGAGACTCCTGCGCAAGCCCCCCGAAGCACAGGCATCAGAGCACGGCAAGTCCCCTGCGGGCGCCGAACTGCCGCCGGTCGAGGACATCATGCAGGTGGACCGCGTCAGCGTCCATCTCGGCTATGGTCTGCTTCTGCTCACCGACCCGGAACACGGGGACCTCATGGACCGCATCACCGGTGTCCGCCGCCAGCTTGCGAAGGAACTTGGGCTCGTGATCCCGCCCGTGCGCGTGCGTGATGACGTTGCCCTGGGACCCCAGGAGTACCGCATCATCGTCAAGGAGGCCGAAGTCGGCCGGGGCAAGCTGAAGCCCTCCATGCTCATGGTCCTGAACCCCGCGCCCGAGGCACCGAGGGTCCCTGGGGAGGACACGGTCGATCCCGCCTTCGGCCTGCCCGCGAAGTGGATCGATCCGGAGAACGCATCGCTCGCCGAGGCCCGGGGTTACACGGTCGTGGACCCCCCGACCGTTCTTGCAACCCACCTCAGCGAAGTCTGCAAGCGCCGGGCGCCCGAGGTCCTCAGCCGCCAGGATGTGCAGGACATGATCGAGGCCCTGCGCGAGCGCGAACCCGCGGCGGTGAACGACGTCATCCCTGATCTCGCCTCGGTGGGACAGGTGCAGCAGGCGCTCAAGGAGCTCCTCGCTGAGGGCGTGCCGATCCGCGACTTCGCCACCATCCTCGAAGCTCTCGCGGACGGCCTGCGCGCCACCCAGAACCTGTCCGACGCCGTTGAGATCTGCAGGCTTGCACTATCGCGGGTCATCGTCGGGCGTTACGCAGGGCAGGACAGCCAGCTCGCAGTGGTCACCGTGCATCCCGACCTGGAGCGCCGCTGCCTCGAAGCCACTGTGCAGACCACTCAGGGCATCGTCTGCGGCTTGGACACGGGCACGGCCATGCGCTTCCTCACCCGTCTCAAAGAACTCGCGGAAAAGGCGATGGGCGAGGGTCTGCAGCCCGTCCTCCTGGTCTCGCCAAACGTGCGCCGCGTAGTCCGGCACTTCACGGAACGCGACTTCCCCACCATTCCCGTCATTTCCCACGCCGAGGTGCCCCCGGAATTCGGCATCCAGATTCTCGGCCAGATCGCCCCCGCCCAGGCCGCTTCGGCGGCCTAGTTTCAGACCCACCCGCCTGTGGCACGCGCATTGCAGATACGCCCGGCAAGAGACCGTTCTAGCGCCATCCGACTGTCACAGGAGACCGTCTCGTGTTACGCGGACTGTACTACGCGGCGTCCTCCATGGTCACCCAGATCACCCGCCAGGACATCCACGCGGGCAACCTCGCGAACGTGGATACCACCG
>JAGPGE010000819.1 GCA_018056145.1 Armatimonadota bacterium | reverse complement strand
CCCGATGGTGGACTTCTTCACCAGCCCCCACAGCTACTCGCACCGGGCCCTGGGCGAAGACGGCGCCTTCCGCGCCTATCCCGAAAGCATCAAGCTGCGCGGGAAGCTGTTCATCGACGAGGGCGATGACCGAACGTATCTCGCCGGCGATGACGGGTTCACTCATGTCGACGGCCCGGAGCAGACCGTGGCGATCATGCGCCGAGAGGGCTTGAACGTGCTCACGGCGCGGGTCGGCATGTGGTGGTTCGACATGTACGCCGGGTGGTTCAACGACCCGGCGCTCCTGGACACGGCCCGGAAAATCCGCGACCTCGCGGAACAGGCGCTCGAAGCCGAGCGCACTGGCGGTGCGGAGATCGCGGTGGTGCTGGACCCGACCAACTATTACGGCATGGCCGACTGGAAGACCGGAACGGACGCCCTCCACCTGCCCCTGTGCAATGAGCAGTTCCGCGAACTGCACCGCATCGGCGCGCCGTTCGACGTGCTCCTGCTGGACGACCTGTTCCGGCCCAGAGTGCGGGACTACAAGTGCTACGTGCTTCTCAATACGTGGTGCATGACCGAGGCGCGGCGCGAGGAACTGGCCCGCATTCTGCACCGGCCGGGCAAGGTTGCTGTGTTCGCATACGCGCCCGGGTTCAGCAGCAACCGGGGGCTGAGCGTGGATCACATGCGGGATCTGACCGGCCTGACATTTCAGATGAACACAGGCGGAGGACCGATGGTCGCGCGCTGGGAAGGGTATGCGAGGCAGGTTCCGGGGATCCAGCCCGAAGGCTCCTGGGGGCCAGAGAAGAGCATGGCGCCGCGTTTTTCGCCAGAATGCGATCAGGAGAACCTACTGGCGGTCTGGCAGGACACGGGGGAACCGGCGGCGGCGTTCAGCGAGCAGGACGGCTGGAGCGGCGTGTACTGCGGCACCGGGGCAATCCCCGCGCAGCTGATCTCCTGGGCGGCGCGCAAGGCGGGCTGCCACCTGTGGACCCATCCCTGGACTGACGGCTCCGCTTTCTACGCGGGCGGTGGGTTCCTCGGCATCCACACGGCATCCGCAGGAGAGCGCACTTTCAGCCTCCCATGGCCTGCGCGGGTTACGGACGCGGTCACGGGCGAGGTCATCCTCAACGATGGCATCGAGTTCAGCGTGAACCTGCCGCGCTGGTCAACCGCCATCTATCGGTTGGAGCCGGCCGCTAACCCCTGACGCCTCCGGGGCTCGGGTCTCAGGCGCACTCGCTGCCTGAGAAGCTCCGGCTGCGATGTCCTGAACTCCCGCTTTGACGGGACAGACGAAACGGCCGGGCAGCTTTCGCCGCCCGGCCGCTTCCTGTCGCTTCGCGAGTGGGTACGCTACTTGTTCCAGACCCAGAGCGTATTGCCGGGGGCAAACTCGTTCATCTGCGCCCATTTGGCGTGGCCGTCGCAGTAGGCGATATTCGCACCATTGTTGTGCCGACATTCCACGCGGCCGCAGAGAGTGGCGCCTGCCGGGTCAGTGCCCCAGTGGCCCCGCCGGTTTCCGGGGTAGGAGCAGTTGAGGTAGGAATCGGCGAAGGACCCGACCTCGGCGGGCTTGGTGATCTTGCTCATCGCCCTGCCACCGGCGCTGTAGCATCCGTCGCCGGGATTGGGCCCGCCGTTGTAGAGGTTGTAGTTGATCCCGTACCCGAAGTTGGCGGTGGGGTCGCTGGGGCACTTGATCAACTGGATGTTCTTCACGTACGGCTGGATCCGGCCGTTTGCCTCGTACCACCAACCGAAAGAACCGTTGGCCCGTGAGCACATGTAGCCGGGCATGATCATCTCGTCATAGTCCTGGGAGTACATCATGGCGCCAAGTCCGATCTGCTTGAGATTGCTCAGACATGCGGTCTGTCGGGCCTTCTCGCGGGCGCGGGCGAAAACCGGGAAAAGAATCGCCGCGAGGATCGCGATAATCGCGATGACAACCAGCAGCTCAATCAGGGTGAAACCACGGCGTGTCATCTGGTGCACCTCCTTGCAGGATGTTGACGAAACTATATCCTTCGCTACCCCCTGGCTGATGACCTTCCTGATCTTCAGCTTCTCTCGACCGGATCTTGATAGGCCTGTCTGCTGGAGGTCCTCGCGGTTCCCGGCGCGAACACATCCGTAGCACAACGCGACGGGCAACGGAGGCGCATCATGAGAGTTCTCGTCATCGGCGGTACAGGGCATATCGGCAGCTATCTCGTCCCGCGGCTGGTCCTGGGCGGGCACGAGGTCAGCGTCGTGGCACGCAATCCGGTCCCGCGGTACGCTGATGCCCGCCTCTGCTGGGGAGCGGTGCAGTGGATCATCGCCGACCGTAAGGCTGAGGAGGAGGCCGGAATCTGGCAGCCCCGGATGGAAAGCCTGGAGGCCGATGTAGTCATCGACCTCATCTGCTATACGCCCGAGCAGAACCGGGCGATGGTGGAGGCTTTCGTAGGCCGCATCACCCATTTCATCCACTGCGGCACCATCTGGGCGTACGGTCACCCGGGGCAGGTGCCGTACAGAGAGTGTGACCAGCGGTACCCGATCTCGGACTATGGGAGGAAGAAGGCGCAGATCGAGTCCGATCTCATCGCATGGTACCGCGAGACCGGGTTTCCCGTGTCCATCATCCACCCTGGGCACATCTCGGGGCGCACGTGGCTGCCCAA
>JAGPGE010000094.1 GCA_018056145.1 Armatimonadota bacterium | reverse complement strand
GCTGATCTCGCGGGTGGAAGACCTCCTGCTGCTGGGGACACCGGTGGACTGGGCGAGCACGGACGCGGGGACGGTGCGGACCGGGGTGGTGGGCGACGAGCGCTGGCCCAAGGAGCGGGTGTGGGCCGGCGCGTTGCTCTGCGGCCCGGATGCAATGGTGGTGACGGTGGCTAATCATATCCCGGCCAGCAAGCCCGGGCCTCCGCAGATCGAGGCTGCGCGCAATGTGACCGTGAACGTGCGCCTGCCCGAGTACCTGCGGGATGTTTCCGCGGTAGAGGTGACGGAAGACGGTGAGCGCGAGATCCCGTGCCAAGTGGTTGAGGGGCAGGCCCGCCTGCGGCTGGAGAGTATCCGGTCAGGGCGCGTCTTTGTGCTCAAGCGGCGGTGACAGGCGGGAGGGCACGGCTTCGCGCGTATCGAAATGCCTGGCATCACCCAGTGAGGCCAGGCATTTCGCCTGCCAGGGAGGTCGTAAGAATGGTCAGATTGACGTTACCCGCAACGCTCATCCTCGCAACTTGCGTTGCCTTCGCAGCCGTCGAACGACCCCTGTATGATGCGCGGTTCTTCGAACCCGTGGAGGACGTGGTGACACCGCACATCCCCTGGGCGAAGCCGTATTTCGCTCCGCCTACGGTTCTGTTCATCACCCACCGGCAGGCCATGCGTGAAGTGATCGAGCTCTCCCAGCGCCTGGAGATGGACTACAAGGTGTTCGCGATGGACGGTCCGGGGAGCTTCGGGGAGACGGGAATCGGCGTGGATGCGGGCTGGCGGCTGGTTCGGGGAAACTCGTGGGAGGAACTGGCGGAGCGCCTGCGCGGCGACCTCGCGAGACCGTATGACGTCATCGTGGTGGGGAACGTCGAGTGGGACAAGCTCCCCCTGGACTGCCGCTACGAGATTCTGAAGAAGGTGAGCGCGGGCGCCGGGCTGGTGGGAGTGGTCACGGGCCACGACGAGACGCTGGCAGAGATCCTGAAGGAAGCGCGGTTCGGATGGAGCTGGGCGACCTGGTCCGGTGAAGCCCAGGGCATCAAGGACTACTTCGGCACTGGTGTGTTCGAGGGCAGCGTGGACTACACCACCGCGCACACTGGCACGGCGTCGATCCGCCTGCACTGCGAGTCGGTGACTGCCGGGAAACGCGAGCCTGCTCGGGCCGGGTACTACCCTGGGGTCATCCAGCTTGAGCCGAATACCGAATATGTCTTCTCCGCCTGGACGAAGACTGAAGGCCTGAAGGACGGGCAGGCCCACGTGAGCCTGCACCCCCAGCCCGGCGCAGCGGTGGTTCCGGCGAGTGCAGACTGGACGCGCATCGAGAAGCGCTTCAGAACCGACGCCACCACCACGACCACCGGTATTTTCACCCTGATCTACCAGCCCGGCACGGTGTGGTTCGACGACGTATCGCTCACGAAGGCGGGCGATGATGCCAACCTCTTGCCGAACCCTAGCTTCGAGAACCCGGGGCCGTCGCCGGTGGAGGTCGCGCAGGGCGTGCCCTTCCGCCTGCTGCCGGCTTTCGAGAAGCACCCGGACGCCAATGCCTTCCTGCGCGGCACCCTGAGCACGATGCGCTTCGGCCAAGGTCGGCTGGGGCTGCTTGGCTATGGGACGCCGATCCACCAGATGATGACCCCCGGCCCGAGCGGACCGGTGGAACGGTGCCGGCAGGACTATGATTACTACCTGCAGTACGCCGCGCGGTTGATCCTTTGGGGTGCCGGGAAGCTGCCGCCCGTGTCAGTTGCAGGCGGGGAGCCGGTGGCGGTCAGGGCCGGCGAGGCCTTCGTGCTGCCGGTCACGCTCACATCAGCCAGCGCCGCGCGGAAGACCACGCTGATGCTGGACTTGCGCGACCAGTTCGGGCGCCCGGTGGCCACGCAGAAGCGGGCGATCAGCCTCACGCAGGGCGAGAATGACCTGAAGCTTGACCTTCCCGCGCTGCCAGCGGGAAAGGCGTTCGTCAACATCTGGACCCGGTCGGGCGGGAAGGTCACGGGCTTCGGGACGGCGTCCCTACGGGTGGAGAGCCCGTCGCGGCTGGAAACGGCGTCGCTGGCCAGTGAGAGCTTCGCGCTGGGCGAACCGCTGAGCGGGATGCTGACCATCGCGGGACCGTCCGAGGGGCTTTCGGTGCGCCTGATTGCGCGGGACCTGTATGGGAGGCTGGTGGCGGACCAGACCCTGCCGGTCACATCGGCCCAGCAGGAGTTCTCCCTGCGGATGCCGCCGATGATCACCATCATGGGATGGCTGGAAGTGCGCCTCGTTCGAGGCGAACGCCCCCTGGACGTGCGGATGCTGGACTTCGGGATCAACAACCTTGCGTATCCGCGGGATGAAATCCAGCACGTGATGTGGATGGGCTATCCCAACGACTTCGTGGGGCCGATGATGGCCGAGGAGTTCAGCCGAAACGGGGTGGACTCGTTCTACGATGGAGGGAATGTGGGCTATGGTCCGTATGCGAACCAGCGGTGGCTGCCATACTCGACGCGGTTCACCGATGCGAAGACCGACTGGTATCAACTTAGGCCCACTCGGGAGCAGGATGACCTGGTGCGCGACCCGTGCCTGACCAATCCCGACTACCGCGAGAAAGTGCGCAAGCAGTTGACCGGGATCGCCACCCGGGGCCTGCGATATGGCGTGTCGGACTTCACCCTCGGCGACGAGAATATGTTCGTGTCGGGCAGGTATGACCTGTGCATGTCCGATACTTGCGTCGAGGACTTCCGACAGTGGGCAAGGGGCGTCTACGGCACGCTTGGTGCGCTGAACGCCGAGTGGGGCAGCAGCTTCACAGACTGGAGCCAGGTGAAGCCCCAAACCCTTGCCGAAGCGAAGGCCGCCGGGAACCTGGTGCCGTGGGTTGATCACCGCCTGCACATGGACAGTGTCTGGGCGGGCATCCACGACTTCTCGCGCGGGGTCATTAGGGAAGTCGTGCCCCATGCACGGGTGGGCTACGAGGGCTCCGACACCCACGTGAGCACCTGGTCAGCGGCGGACTACTGGAAGCTCGCGAGCGCCATGGACCTGAACAACATCTACTACCGGGACTTCCTGTCCCTGGCGGTGAAAGACTTCGCTTTGCCCGACATGCTCCTGGGCGCGGGGTGGTTCGGCGGGTACGCGGGCAACCGGAACGAGCCTTTCATGCGCTGGTTCCCATGGCGCACGCTGTTCAAGGGCGCGAACTCCTTCTGGGTCTGGTGCGGATATGGGAACCCGGGTTCGGTGATGGCGTACGATGTGTCGCTGTACCCTTTCTTCCAGGCGGCGTGCGACGAGATACAGCAGATCAAAGGTGGCCCGGGCAAACTGCTCATGAACGCGGAGCGGCAGCATGACGGCATCGCGCTCCTGTGGTCCGCGCCCAGCCTGCATGTGGGCACGGCGACCGAGGGCTTCCCTGACCTGGACAGCACCCTCAACAGCGCGGTGATGGTGCTGCATGACACGGGCCTGGAGGCGAAGGTGCTGTCGTACGCCGAACTTGCCGCGGGGAGGCTGAACAACCGGGACTTTCGCGTGCTCATCCTGCCGGGCGCGCTGGCATTGTCCGGGGCGGAGATCCAGGCGATCCGGGAGTTCGCCGCGCAGGGCGGCACAGTCATCGCCGACCTGCGCCCAGGCGTGACGGACGAGCATGGGAAGCCGTACGCGGAATGGCCGCTGGCGGATCTATTCGGCGCTGCGCTCAAGGGCCCGTTCAGCGCAACCAGTGGTGATCTTGCCCTGAACGGCGCCTCGCTTGGGCCGGTGATCACCGACGCCGCGGTGACGGGGACAGGTGCGGGCAAGGTCGGCGACACACCCGTGATGCTGGCGAATAAGGTGGGCGCGGGGCAGGCGATACTTCTCAACTTCTCGCTGCGGGGCTACCTGTCATTGCCGAAGGTGAGTGGGACGGACTTCGCCGGCTGGAATGAGGGCGCGGGGTACCGGCGGTTCATCGCGAACCTCATGGATGCAGCCGGGCCGAAGCCGGTGGTGACGGTGAAGCCTGATGCGCCGCGGGTCGAGGTCTCGCGGTTCAGCCAGGGCCCCGCGGAGTACGTGGGCATCGTTCAATCTCTTCCCGTGGACCCAATCCAGTACACCAATCACCCGGATCAGCGACCAAAGTCGCGCATGGTTATGATCAACTTCGGCGCGCGCAGGCACGTGTATGACATGCGCGCGGGGCGCTATCTGGGCGAGACGGCAAGCATTCGAACGCGCCTGACGCCGGGCATCGCCCACTTGTACGCGCTGCTTCCATACAGGCCGGCAGGGATCAATCTGCAGGCGCCTACTACGGTGAAGGCCGGTGAAAGGACGACCTACACGGCTCGCCTGAGCGCTCCAGGGCACCTCGCCGAGCACTGCATCCGCGTGCGGGTGTGGGGCCCGGACGGCAGAGAGCGCCCATGGTACGCGGCCAATCTGCTGACCGATCAGGGACCGGCCGCTGAGACTGGCCGCGCGGACGGGGAGTTCACGCTGGCGCTGGACGACATGCCGGGCAATTGGAGGCTGGTGGCTCGCGATGTGGCGACGGGCGTGTCCACAAGCGCCACGTTCACGGTGTCCGCACGCTGACGAAAGCCGATTCCGACACGCTTGGGAGGACTCCCATGAGAACGATACACGTGATATTGGCCGGTCTGATCTGCATTGGCGCCCGGGCCGCTGCGCCTGAGTACCCGGTTCACCGTCCTGCGTGCCCGGTCACTCTGGACGGCGACATTGAGGGTGACCCGGCGTGGGCTGCGATTCCCGCGATGATCGGTTTCTCGGTGCTGGGTGGGAGCTACACGCACACCAAGCAGACCGTGGCCCAGATGTGCGCTGACGACGAGGCGCTGTATCTCGCGGTGACCTGCGAGGAGCCGGATGCGGTGGCGCTGAACCCGCAGGTTCGCGACGGCGGCGACACCTGGGGCGAGGACAGCCTGGAGATATTTCTGCAGCCGCTGCCCAATGCGCAGGTGTACCAGATCGGCATCACCGCCGGAGGCGCGCGGGGAGGGTTCGTGGGCGATCCGGACCCGATGGGTTTCCAGGCCGCCACGCGGATCGGCTCGGACCGCTACACGGTGGAGGCCCGGTTCCCGTACACTCTGGTCAAGGGTGTGCCGGAGGGGACCTGGCGCGGGAACGTCTGTCGCAACATCTTCGTGGACAAGAGTCCCGGCGACAAGTTCACGAGTTGGGCGCCACTGGAGCGCCAGTTCCTTGAGCCCGACAACTTTGCTTATCTCACCTTCGAGCTCACCACGCTCACGCCCGAAGACGCCGACCACATCACGGCGCGGATCAATGCCGCATACCGGGAGACGCTTCTGCGGCTGGTTGCGGAAGCCGCGGCGATGGGTGCGCAGTATGTGGACACGCTGAAGGAAGCCTCGGCGGACCCGGCCTTCGGTGAGTGTGCGCGCAGACTGTCTCGCCAGTGGCGCGCCATCGATCGGATGAACCGCAGGGCGCAGACCGCCTCGATCACAGACATGCGGCAGGCGCTGGCGAAGCTCAGGGCGCTCAATGACGAGTCCTACGAGACCAAGTACAAGTACCTGATCAGCAAGCTGATATCGGAAGCGATGGCGCCCTGACCACAACCCAACGAGTGATGAGAGCGATGCCCGACAGGGCCCTGGTCTACAATGATGACGGCTGGTCCAGCCTCATGCGTTACCCGGCGCCGCTGACACCGGCGGACCTGGTGCGGGTGACGGTTGAGCCGGTTGCGGGAACCGGTGTGAGCATCTACCAGCTTGGGGCGCTAGGCGGCCACGCGGTGCACTATCGCTCGGATTTCCTGCCCGTAGTGGGCGCGCTGCTGGAACGCTGCGACACCATGCATGTTTGGCGGTTGCAGGAGACGGTGCGGCACCTGCGGGAGTTGGGCACGGACCCGGTAGCGGTTATCTGCGAGGCGTGCCATCAGCGCGGCCTGGCATTCCAGTTCTCCCTGCGCATGAACGACCGGCATCACACGTACAAGCGCGCCAATGGCGAGTGGTACTTCCCGGAACTCCTGTCGCCCTGGCTGCTGGATCACCCGGAACTGCTCCTGCCCGACGGCGGAGTGGACTATGCGCACCCTGAGGTGCACGCCTACCGTCTGCGGCAGGCGGCGGAGGTGCTGGAGCGGTATGATGTGGATGGAATCGACCTGGACTTCACTCGCTTCCGCCCCTGGTTCGCGGCGGGGCAGGAGGATTCCGGGCGGCCGCTGATGACCGACCTCATCCGGCGCCTTCGGGAACTCATCGCTGCGAAAAAGAAAACCCTGAGCGCGCGCTTCGAGTATGACCCGGAAGTCTGTGAGCGCAGCGGGCTTGCGGTTGGGGACTGGCTGGCCGAGGGCCTGCTGGACCAGGTGACGCTGGGCGGCGTGGGCGATCACACGCCGGATGCGCCGAGCAAGTGGTGGGTGGAGCGCGCTCATGCCACCGGCGCGCGGGTGTTCCCGGGCGTGGAGGGACAACTGCACTGGATCGTAAGCAGCGGCGGAGGAGGGCAGGGTATGCGGGCGGGGAAGGGTGTCTGGGACGGATTTGGACCGCCTTCGCCCGAGTATCTCCGCGCGGTGGCGGCAAGGCATTACGCGGACGGCGCAGATGGTCTGAGCCTGTTCAACTTCAGTTGCGCCGATGGGCCCTGGGACCGGGAGGTGCTCAGCGAACTGACGGATGCTGAGCGCGTCGCGTCTGGTGACAAGCAGTACGTGTGGGCGATGTGGCCCTGGGACGCCCAGGTTCACGGTAACGAAGGCTGGGAGAGCCGTTTCGTCCTGGAGCCGGGGCAGGCTGAAGGTGCGTTCCCGCTGTTGCTGGCTGAGGACGTGATGCAGCCGCGCTTCGGTGACGCGAACGTGACGCTGACGCTGGAACTGAAAGGCCTGAACCGGCTGGATGACGTGGCGGTTCTGCTCAACCTGGCGTCGCTGGAGTGGACCGGGTACCACTACAACCACTACGATCACGGCTGCTGGAACGACATCGTGCAGTTCACCGTGCCCCGCACGGCCGTCCGGTGCGGCGAGAATGCGCTGACACTGCGGCGCATTCAGGAGAGCCCGGGTTTTGAGGGCAAGCTGGAAGTGCGCAAGTGCGTGCTGGAGATCGGATACCCGCACGGCTTCGCGCCGGGACGGATCAGCAACAGGCGCTGACGCGATGGCCACGCCCGGCATTCCTCGTCGAACCACAGGGAGGCGAAGCCATGAGCATCGACATCATCGATCTGCAAGGGACCCCGGAGGAGATGGGGCGTCAGCATGGCGAGCTGCTCGCCGACGGCGCCCGGGCGATGTGTGAAACCCGGATGGAATTGTGCCTGGCCGCCGCGGCGAACATGTCCCGGGGCGACCTGCTGGCGCTCGCGGGGCAGTCGCTGCCCGCGTTCGCGGAGTATGCCCCCGACACATACGCCGAGTTCCGGGGCATCGCGGAGGGTGCGGGGCTGTCGTGCGAGGAGTTGCTGATCGGGAACGGGTACACGGACCTCGTGGACCTGGTTCGGCGCGTGGCAGGGCCTTCTGAGTGCACATCCTGCGCGGTCCTGCCGGAAGCCTCCGCCGAGGGGAATCTGTACGTGGGGCAGACGTGGGACATGAATGCCGGGGCATTCCCGCACGTGGTGGCCTTCCGGCGCCGTCCGGTCTCAGGCCCGGCCACGCTGACCCTCACCACCGCGGGTTGCCTGGCGCTCATCGGCCTGAATGAGCACGGGATCGCCGTGGGCAACACGAATCTCACCCCGGCGGATGCGAAGCACGGTGTGATGTACCTGGCGATCCTGCACACCGCACTGGCGCAGGAGACCCACGAGGCGGCGGTGCGCGCGATCACCGACGCGCCGCGCATGTCGGGGCATTACTACTATGTGGGCGGACCGGACGGCGAACTGGCGGCCATCGAGACCAGCGGCGAGAGGCACAGCTTCGTGCAGCCCGGCAAGTCCGGTCTGCTGGCCCACGCCAACCACTACAACGATCCAGAGATGATCGAGTACGTGGGCCAGACCGCGCCGTCCGAGAACTCCCTCCAGCGCGAGGCGCGGATGTGGGACCTGCTGCGCGCCGATGAGAAGCACGACATGGCCTCCCTGTGGAGCATCCTGGGAGATCACGAGACGCCGCTCTGCCGTCACGCCAGCGAGATGAGCGAAGTGCGCACCTGCGCGGCAGTGATGATGTCGCCTGGCGAGAGGCTGATCCGGATGACCAAAGGCAACCCGTGTGAATGCGTGTTCGTGGAAGCCACGGTGGCTTAGCCGATCCAGTAGCGGAACTCGTCTCCGCGTTCGAAGGTGATTCCCAGTGAGACTCGTCTCCCGACCGACACTTACCCTGCTCACGCTGGTCAGCTCCCTTGCATTCGCGGAGCCCGTGATGTTCCACGTCGCGGTTGACGGTGATGATGCCGCGGTGGGAAGCGCCGAGGCGCCGTTCCGTACGCTCACCCGGGCGCGGGACGCGATCCGCGATCTGAAGCGAGAAGCCGGGCTTCCCGACGGCGGCGTTCGGGTCGTGGTTCACGACGGAATCCACCGCCTTGCTGAGCCGTTGGCATTGGGATACGAGGATTCTGGGACCGAACATGCGCCCATTGTGTATGCGGCAGCGGAGGGGAAGGCGCCCGTGATCTCGGGCGGGCGCGCAATCGCCGGGCTGCGGCCCAACGCAGACGGCTCCTGGTCGGCGAGCATCCCGCAGGCCGCGAATCACGGCTGGGTGTTCCGGCAACTGTTCGTCAATGGCAGGCGGTACATCCCGGCGCGGTCCCCCAATGAGGGACAGTATTCCATCATGCGCGGCGTGCCTCCCGAAGGCGGTTCGGGCGCCTCAAAGGACCGGTTCGTGTTCCGCGCGGGGGACATCCAGGTTTGGCCGAATCTGGCGGACATCGAGCTGCGCATCACTTTCAGCTGGAACACGGGCACATTCCCGGTCAAGGCGGTGGACCCGGAAAACCGTATCGTGACCCTGGCGGGGCCAGCGGTCTGGGAACTGCCCAAGCCGGGTATGGCGACTTGCCCGTACATCGTCATGAACCACCCCGGAGCCTGCGACGCGCCCGGCGAGTGGCAGCTTGACCGCGAGACCGGCGAACTGCGCATCATCCCCTTCGCTGGCGATGACCTCGGCGCGGCGGAGGTGGTTGCCCCGATGTTCGAGTGCCTCGTCAGCGCGCGGGGCGACGCGGAAGAGGAAAGATGGGTCGAGCACGTGCGGTTCGACGGCCTGTCCTTCCAGCACGCGGGGTGGGACCTGCCGGCCAGCGGTTTCTCGACCCCACAGGCCGCCAGCGGACTGGGTGCGGCGCTGGAGTTTTCGGCGGCGAGGCACTGCGCGGTCACCGGGTGCGAGGTCGCCCGCGTGGGACGCTACGGCATTTCCTTCGACCGGGACAGCTCGCACAACACGGTGCAGCGCAATCACCTGCACGATCTCGGCGGTGGAGGCGTGCGCATCGGCACCACCGACCGGCCGCGGCCTGTGACCCGGCTGGCTCACCATAACCTCGTGGACAACAACTACATCCACGATGGCGGACACACGAACCCCGGCGCGGTGGGGATCTTCATGGGCTACGGAGCGAATAACACCTTCTCGCACAACGAGGTCTGCGACCTGCGCTACACCGGGATCTCGCTGGGCTGGACCTGGGACATCGTGTACTCGGGTACCCGCGAGAACATCGTGGAGTACAACCACGTACATCACGTGATGCGCACCCTTGAGGATGGCGGCGGCATCTACAGCCTGGGCCTCACACCCGGCTCGGTGATTCGCAATAACCTGGTGCATCACATCGGCACGCCGCCGAACCCCATCGGCCACGGCATCTACATCGACGGCGGGAGTTCCGGGCTGCTGTGCGAGAACAACGTGTGCCACGATTGCGGCCACGGGGGCATCCGCATCCAGCATGGGACCTCGTGCATCACGGTCCTCAACAACATCTCGGCCTTCTGCGGGTTCGGGCTGGGGATCGACTCCGAGCGCACCAATATCTTCCAGTACAACATCGTCGCTCTGGAGGGCCAGGGCACGCCCTTCCGGTACGTCCCCCAGTGGCAGAGCTACAACAAGATCATCGACTACAACCTGTACTGGCGGCCCGACGGCAAGCCCATGAAGTTCCTGGACTTCACCTGGGACGAATGGCGCGAGAAGGAGGGCATCAAGGACATTTGGTACACGCCGCGGATGGACGCCCACTCGCGCATCGCCGACCCGAAGTTCGTGGATGCCGAGAACCGCGATTTCCGCCTTCAGCCGGACTCTCCCGCGCTGGCCATGGGATTCCGGCCCATCGATACGAGCGCTGTCGGCCTGTACGGGGACGAGGCGTGGACTTCACTGCCCTCGAAGTACACGCCGAAGCCGCTCCTGCCCAATGAGCGGCACCTGCGGTCGATGCTGCCGGAGGACGATTTCGACGACGGCCTGCCGGGGCAGAAGCCGGCGCTCGCGGCGGTGGTGGAGGACGTGAAGGGCGGGGCGTATGTGGAGATCAGCGACCTGCGGGCGCTATCGGCGCCGCACAGCCTGAGGTTCGTGGACGCGCCGGACCTGACATACCACCTGCCGCACATCTACTACAGCCCGCACCTGTCGGGGGACATGCTGCTGCGGATGGATTTCGACCTGTACCGCGAGCCGGGCGCAATGCTCTGGACCGAATGGCGCAATACGGCCTCGTACGCCAAGGTCGGCCCATGCCTCTACATCGAGAAGGATGGGCGCCTGCTGCTCAACGAGAAGCGGCCCACCGAGACGATTCTCCCCGATAGCGAGTGGCTGCATTTCACCATCACCGACGGCCTGGGTGCGCTGGCCGATGCGAAGTGGGACCTGACCATCACCGGCGCGGACGGACGGGTGCTGTTCGAAGGCAAGGAACTGCCCTGCGGCCCGGAGTTCAACAAGATCGAGTGGCTGGGGTTCGTGAGCAACGGCACCCAACCGGCGGAGATGTACCTGGATAACGTCGTCATGCGCCAGGTCGGGCCCTAGAGCGCAAAGGACTGCGAGACCTAAGGACAGGCGGCGTACGATGCACACGATGCGCTGGTTGCTGGTGGGCGCGGGGGACATTGCCACGCGCAGAGTCGGTCCCGCGCTGGTGAATACGGACCGGTCGGAACTGGTGGCGATCTGCGACACCAAACGGGAGCGGGCGCAGGCGCTTGCGGAGCAACTCGGGGTGCAGGCGGTCTATGATGAATATGCGTCTGCGCTCACCGAGAGCGGCGCGGATGCGGTGTACATCGCCACCCCGCAGAATAACCACATCGAGTTGAGCCTGGCGGCCCTGGATGCCGGGAAGCACCTCCTGTGCGAGAAGCCGCTTGGTAAGAAACCGGTCTTGTGTCCCGTGCCGGCACATGACCTGGGCTTCGAACTGGGCGGGGATTTCGGCGAGAAACTGATCTCCTTCTCGAACAACGGTGTCTACGACAGCAGCAAGATCCGGGCGCTGGTGCCGGAGTTCGTCTGCGTCACCCATTTCGCCGAGGATGTCCGGCGCACGATCCAGTTCTACCTGGACAAACCCGAGTTCCAGGTGGTGCACGAGGAGTTCGACAGGCGGATGGACGAGATCGCGGAGGCGTACCATGCTTAGGCCCTTCGATGAAGTGCGGGACCGGTTGGAGCGGCAGTATCTGGACGTGCGGTTCGACCCGCAATCTGGTCTGGGCAAGGACGACCTTGTGGCTGAGTTGCAGCGGTACCGGGCCGAGAACCCCGGCGAACCGCGCATCATGACTCGCGCCCGGCTATCTCATCTGC
>JAGPGE010000093.1 GCA_018056145.1 Armatimonadota bacterium | reverse complement strand
CGAGGTTCCTCATGTTAGGGCTCCCACGGATGCCGCCACGCTCCGGTGTAACATATCGCGCCCGGCGCGGCGTCCGTTTGGATTGCCGCGGCTGCGGGTATCAGTTATGATTAAGACGACCGCAGTTCTCTGCGCGTATCGGGATCGCCAAAGCAACACCCAGGAAGGCTGGGGCATCCAACACATGCGACGAGCGTCCCTTGTACTCATCATCAGCCTCGCGGTACTCGCGGGAATTGGCTTGTTCCTGCTGGAATCGCTGTTCATCGTCCAGCGTGTGGCCGCGGTATCGAACCCCACGGGCGCTATCACAATTCGCCCCGAGGGCAGCGATGCCTTCGTGAACCTCGGCGACACGAAGCGAGTGATGGCCGGTACCGTCATCAAGACCGGGTCTGACGGCGGGCTTATGCTGAACTGGGTGGATGGGTCACGCATCAAGGTGGGGCCGAACACCACCATGCAGGTGCTCAAGTGCCAGGTGAACCGCGCCCGATCCACCGAGAGCTACCTGTTCAGGCTGGACCTGGGGCGGGTATGGGTTCGTGTGCTTAAGCGGCTCTCGCAGCGGTCGAAGTTCGAGATCAGCACCCCGACCGCAACCGCCGCGGTGCGCGGGACCATCTTCTCGGTGGCCGTGGCGGAAGACGGCTCCACAAGCGTTTCAGTGCTGCGGGGACAGGTTGACGTCATGACCGACGCGGGGGATGTTGCGGTCCGGGCTGACCAGATGGCGGAAGTGGGCCGCGACGCTCCCGCGGCGGTGCTTGAGCAGAGCGAAGCCGACCAGGCCCAGTGGAAGTCGGTTGCGGATGTTGCCCGGCCCGCGTTGACCGTGGATGAGCCCATTGGAGACCGGGTGCCCGCTGGGGCCCAGTCCGTTCACGTCAAAGGCACGGCAGAGCGTGGGGCCCAGGTGACCGTCAATGGCCACCCGGTGGCCGTGAAGATCAGCGGCGGATTCGAGACGGACGTGCCACTGCCCCACGGGGCCGAGCCGGTGCGGATCGAAGTCCGGGCGCGCGATCAGAAGGGCTTCGAAAGCGTTGTTGTACGCAAGCTGAGCCGGTAGTCCATCCCAGTCCGAGGACCGGCGCGGTTCACCGCCTAGACCACGGGGGGCGCAATGTTCGGCCGGGTGCGCCAGTTGTTCAGCCCGTGCATTCTCTGGTTCATCATCTGCGCCTGCCCAGGGCAGTGCCAGACCGCTCAGGGCGACCTAGTTGAGATACAGGTTCCCGGCGCGCACCTGTCCCTTTTCCCCACACCCGAGCAGCCTGTTCAGTTGCTGATCCGTGCCCGCGCCCTGAGCCCGGCGGCGGTCTTGCTCAGGTGCCGCGCGGTGATCGACACCCCGCCCGGTATGGCCGATTCGGGGTACCGGGCGTCTGCCCCCCAGGCGCTGGAACTCACTGAACAGGGCGCATGGCGCGAGGTTGCGCTGGCCTTCTCGCGGCTGCCCGTATGTGCGCCGATGACCACCGGAAAGCTGGTAATTCGCGGATCGGCGGGGGATGTTCCGGTTCGGCAAGACGTACCGATCCGTCTGGGTCGGGGCGCCTTGGCGTTCATGGAACGACGGAAGGTCTCATACCCCGACGGCTTGCGCGAACTGGATGTCACCTGCCTGGAGAACCCCTTCCTGCGCGCGGAAGTGAACGGGCTGTCCGGCTGCGTCACGAGCCTGTTCAGCCACGCAGTCGGCCTGGATGCGCTGGTGCCCGGCGATCACCCCGTCGGGCTTGTCTGGGCGGGGTTTGGCGATTGGCACCACAGCACCATGCCCCGGCCGGGGGAGGAGGTTGCGGCCATCTACTCCGCCAGGGCGCTGGGTGCGGTCGCCACCATGAGGGTCTGCTTGGCTGAGGACAACGATTGTCTGGAGGTGACCTGGGACGCGCGTGCACTGTCCGGGTCCCCGGGACCGATCTACCTGGCGACGAGTGTGGTCGGTGGGTCTTCTTTCGGCGGCTTGGGCGCGGGAGATGCCACAGACGGCCAGGACGTGCTCGTGCCCCCGACCGGCAAGGGGCGAGTGCGCATTGCCCCGGCCGGCGAAGGGCAGGCGCTGGTGGTAGAGTACGAGGCGCCCACGCTGGCGAGCATCACGGCCTGCTCGCGGCGCCCCTGGTACGACTACCTGGCCTTCAACTTCGGCGAGGGGTCGCCGGGCATCGTGACCTTCCGGCTGCGGATCGAGCCGCTGTGAATTCGCGTGCGTCTGCAAAAGCGAACGGCGCGCCCCTGCGACAGGAGCGCGCCGTTGTGGTCTGCGGTCGGTTGTCTCGATGCCAGAGGGCTACTGGTCTGCCCCGATGCCCACGAACTGGGCTGCAAGCTGGACCATCTCCTGGTCCGAGACCTGTGTCACGCGGCCCGAGGCGTACTGCTCATCGATGAGCTCCTTGATCTGCAGGACGCCAGGATGATCCTTGGATACACGGGCGTCACCCTCCAGTCGGTACCAGACATTGATCCACTGGGCAATCCCGGCGAGGCCGGACTTGTCGGTGACCGCAACACCCGGCGGGCGATTGAGGATCTTGCCGGTGTCGAAGATATTGTAGATCTCCTCGTCCTTGTACAGCCCGTCGGCGTGGATGCCGGCCTTAGTGACGTTGAAGTTCGCGCCAACGAAGGGCTGGTTGTCCGGAATGCACATGCCTGTTTCCCGCGCGAAGTAGTCAGCGATCTCGGTGATGACCGACAGGTCCATCCCGTCGTTGGTTCCCCGCAGGGCGCAGTACTCGATTGCGAGCGCTTCCACCGGAGTGTTCCCCGTGCGCTCGCCGATGCCCAGACAGGTGCCGTTGGCCACGCCGCAGCCGTAGAGCCAGGCGGTGGTGGCATTGACCAGGCCGTTGTAGAAGTCATTGTGCCCGTGCCACTCCAGCCAGTCCGCCGGAACGCCGCCCAAGAAGCGCAGTCCGTAGATGATTCCGCGGACGCTGCGGGGCAGCGCCACGCCGGGGTAGGTGACGCCGAAGCCCAGGGTGTCGCAGGCGCGCACCTTGATGGGCATCTTCGCTTCTTCCGACAGCTTCATCAGTTCGCGCACGAAGGGGATCACGAAACCGTAGAAGTCGGCCCGGGTGATATCCTCGAGATGGCAGCGGGGGACGATGCCCTCTTCCAGGGCCATCTTGACTACCGCGAGGTAGTTGTCCATGGCCTCGGAGCGCTTCATGTTGAGCTTGTGGAAGATGTGGTAGTCGGAGCAGGAGGTGAGCATCCCCGTTTCCTTGATGCCCAATTCGCGCACTAGCTGGAAGTCCTTGCGGGATGCCCGGATCCAGCTGGTGACCTCGGGGAACTCGTAGCCCCGCTCCTGGCACAGGCGGAGGGCCTCGCGGTCGCGCTCGGTGTAGACGAAGAACTCGCAGGCGCGGACGATCCCCTTCGGCCCACTCAGGCGGTGGAGCATGTCATAGATGGTGGCAATCTGCTGGGGCGTGAAGGGCGGCCGCGACTGCTGACCGTCACGGAATGTGGTGTCGCTGATGTAGATCTGCTCCGGAGGGTTCATCGGCACCTGGCGGTGGTTGAACACGATGCGCGGCACGTCATGGTAGGGGAACACATCCCTGTAGAGTTGCGGCTCATCCACATCCTGCAACTCATAGTGGTAGTATTCCTCCTCCAGGAGGTTCGTGGTGGGGTTGTAATGAGGCATTCGCCTTCCTCCAGCCGACAGAATTCGACCCGGCCATCAGGCGGGCAACGACGGCAGGCAACAGAAACTTCATCGCGCGGGGGGGCTGGTGTCTTTGGTGGGGTCGTTGCCGCAAATGGGCGTCAACCAGAAGCGTAAATGTGTTATAGTACTGGCCACGCGATATGCGCCGGATTATAGCACTTATTCACAGGAGCCTGCAAAGCAGATGTCATTTCCGACCACGAACATCGGCGGCATCGAGATCTCGCGACTGATGATCGGCAGCAACACCTTCCATGGTTTCTCCCACTTCAGCAGCGCGCGCGACAACTGGCTCCGGCAGCATTTCACATCGGAGCGCATCTACGAGGTCATGCGTTACTGCGCCGAGCAGGGCCTGAATGCCACCATCGCCATCCAGCGCAAAGACTACAAAGAGATCATGGAGCGCGTTGAGAAGGACACTGGGGTCCACATCAACTACATCGCCACACCCGCTGGGGCGACGCTGGATGACCTCAAGCGCGGCGTGGATGAAGCCGCCGATCTGGGCTGCGAGTTCTGCTGGCCCCACACAAGCTGGACCGACGTGCGCGTACTCGCCAGCGAGAACCGCATTCACGAGGGCCCGGAGGCGCTTGAGTACATCCGCAAGAAGGGCATGATCCCCGGTTGGAGCACCCACCGGCCCGAGACGGTTGTCGTGTCGGATCGCGCCGGCTACGACTGCGCCGGTTACGTGCAGATCTTCAACTCCATCGGGTTTCTGTGCGCCATTGAGACCGACTGGGAGCGCAATATCATCCAGGGAACACCGAAGCCCGTAGTGAGCATCAAGCCGCTGGGCGCGGGGAGGATCATGCCCCCCACCGGCCTGGGCTTCGTGTACAGCAACATTAAGCCCATCGACACGGTGGTCATCGGGATGATGAGCGTGCAGGAAGCTGAAGAGGATATCCGGATTGCGCGGCAGTGCATTGAGCAGAGCTGCAGGGGGCCGGAAGTCGAACTGCAGTACACGCGCAGCAAGGCGGCCCTGAAGAAGGACTGACCACCGCGCACGGGCGCGGAATGACTGCAAACGGGGTGTGGGAGATGAACGATCGATGGATCTGCAGTGTCTGTGGCTATATCCACAAGGGGCCGGCTCCCCCGGAGTCCTGCCCCAGCTGCGGCGCTCCGTTCACGGCCTTCGAGCGCCGTGAGGCCGACCCGAAGCGCCGCTACCGTCGCATTCAGATTGTTGAAAAGCGGCCCCAAGGCTTCAAGTACCTGATCGTCGGCAACAGCGCGGCAGGGCGCACGGCGGCTCAGGCCCTGTCGGCGATGGCCCCTGATGCGTCGATCACGATCCTGTCGGAAGAGCAGGTGGGGCTCTACGCCAGGCCGATCCTGCCCGACTTCATCGGCGGTATGGACCGAGAGGACTGTCTGTCAACGGGCGCCCACTTCGACGACAAGGGCCTCGAGATCGTCAAAGGGGTAGTGGCGGTGAGCATCGACCGCGTGGAGAAGACAGTCACCTGCGGGGACGGCTCGACGTACCCCTACGACGCGCTCCTCATCGCCACCGGATCCAGCCCGATCCAGATCCCCTGGCCTGGTTCGGACGCAGAAGGCATCGCGTACTTCCGCACCTTCGCGGATGCCGAACGCATTGCGCAAGCAGCCAGTAATGCGACCCATGCGGTGGTTGTGGGCGGGGGTCTGCTGGGCCTGGAGTTCATTCGGGCCTTCCACATGCGCAAGATCCCGACCACTCACCTGGTCAGGGAAGCCCGCGTCGGTGCACCGGCGCTGGATGAGAAGGCCGGCGGGGTCATCGAACGCGCCCTGGCGGACTGGGGCGTTGAGGTGATCCTGGAGGACGAGGTCGACAGCTTCGAATCCACGGACGGGCGAGTCTCGGCGGTCAGGACGAAGGGTGGGAAGACCATCGAGTGCGACCTGGTGGGCGTCGCGGTTGGTGTAAAGCCGCGCGTTGAGCTCGCACGCGAGGCCGGGCTCCGGGTGGACCGCGGCATCATCGTGAACCGTCGGTTCCAGAGCAGCGACCCGTCGATCTACGCTGCCGGCGATGTCGCCCAGGCTTTCGACCAGGTCTGGAACGAGAGCCGGGTCAACACCTCCTGGCGCAATTCCACGGAACAGGGGGATCACGCGGGCATCTACATGGCCGGAGGCGAAGGGGAGTACGCGGGGGCGGTGGCCGCCAATTTCCAGCTTGCGGCGGGGCTCCCGTTCTGCGCCATCGGCATCTCGAATCCCGCGGACGAGGCCGCCTTCGAGATAGAGGCCAGCGTGGACATGGAAAAGCGTACGTACCGCAAGCTCATCCGCAGGGACGGCGTGTTGGTGGGCGCCTGTCTGGTTGGCGATCTGGGTGAGTCGCGGGAGATCGAGGACGAGATCCGCGCGAGCACATCCCCGATGCGGTCCGGAGCGGGGCAGGCTGCTCCTGCGCAGAAAGACCCTGACGAGAGGGAGACCAAGCCAGGCGGCCCCGAGCCGCCGCAAGAGGAGGCCGGGACTATGCGCAAGATGACGGAAGAGAACGTGAAGGCGGCGTTCGCCGGCGAGAGCCAGGCCCATATGAAGTACCTGAACTTCGCGGTGAAGGCCGCGGACGAGGGCATGACCAATGTGGCCCGCCTTTTCCGGGCCGCTTCCTTCGCGGAACAGGTCCATGCGTCCGCGCACCTCGAAGTCCTGGGCGGCATCGGCAGCACCGCCGACAATCTGGCCGAAGCAGCGGATGGCGAGAACTTCGAGGTCGAGGAGATGTACCCCGCTTTCATGGTTGTTGCGGAAGACCAGGAGGAGTTCGAAGCGCACCAGAGCTTCGCCAACGCCTACGAGGCCGAGAAGCAGCACCACGAGTTCTATGTGAAGGCCAAGGAAGCGGTGAACGCGGGCAGCGATGTGGACCTGGGCATCATCAACGTGTGTTCGGTCTGCGGCTGCACCCTTGAGGGCGAGGCCCCGAAGAGGTGTCCGGTCTGCGGGGCGAAGAAGGAAGAGTTCGTCCAGTTCTGAGCCTTGCACACATGTCGTAAGCCAACCGGGCGCGACAGTCATCGTCGCGCCCGGTGTGGTTCATCGGTCGAAGAGTGGCGCTACTCGAACTGGGTCCCCAGCTTGGCCTGCGAGATGACCCACATGTTCTGAACCGCCTCGTCAAGCGTTACCGGGAACTGTGTCGCCTCGCGGATTGCGCTGTAGAGCTCATCCCAGATCGCCCAGGCCTTCGGGTGGCTGGCCTGGATGGTCTCCTCAATCCACGGGAGTTTCTCCGCGCTGCCGAACCCCTCGCCCGGAGTGCCCGGGTCAGCAGTCCGCTCAGACAGAGCGACGGACGGGTCCAGGTACTTCAGCTGGATCGTGTCGCCCGTGCAGGTGAGGGCTCCCCGGCTGCCCCATATCAAGTACTCAGGCGCTCCGAGCGCCGCGCCGCCGCTGATTTCCAGGTCCACGATGCGCCCGTTCTCGCCCTTGAGGACGATTTTCAGGTGATCTTCGGCATCGCCAACGGCCGCGACGCGCTTGAGGTCGCTCCACATGGAGGCGATGGGAGCCCCGAGCAGCTGGCACGCGTGATCCACGATGTGCGGTCCCCAGTTGAGGAGCTGTCCGCCGCCGAATTCCATGATGGTCTGCCAGTCGTCGCGGCGCTGGTAGCCGACCCGCGCCAGCTTCACCTCATGCACCTCGCCCAGCTTGCCCGAAGCGATGATCTCGCGAATCACCAGGAACGCGGTCTCGAAGCGCCGGTTGTGTCGCACGAAGAGCTTCGAGCCAGTGCGTTCAGACGTGGCCCGCAAGCTCTTGGCCTCCTCCCAGGTCAGGCACATGGGCTTTTCCATGAAGACCATCTTGCCGGCTTCGAGCGCCATGATCCCATGGGCGTAGTGGTCATTGGAGCGGGTAGCGATGTCCACCAGTTCCACTTCGGGGTCGTTGATGAGATCGCGCACGCTCTCGTAACTGCGCCCACCGTAGGTCTCCTCGAAACGCTTGCAGCGTTCGGGGATAATGTCACAGGCGGCCACGAGCGTGAACTTGTCGGTCTTGCTCTCAAGTTCCTTGCAGTGCATGCCCCAGCCCGCGCGTCCAAGGCCGACGAGACCGATCCTGATGGGGTCTGACAATGTGCTCACCCTCCGAGGGGGCCCTGAGAAGCCCGCGTGATTACCCGCGCACCCTTTGACCTGTCCAATTCGCCGCTACTGCGCTCCGTCCTCCAGCCATTTGGTGGTGAATCTTGCGAAAGCCAGGCTTTCATAGGGGTGTTGCTCGCCGCGTTCATACAGGCAGGCGAAGGTCCCGTCCGCAAGTCGCGCCAGGCACGGGTAGGCGGAATGGCCGGGGAAGAGCACCTTCTCGATGGGCCAGGTCTGGCCTTCATCGCGGCTGGCGCGGATGGTCTCATTGGTGCGCTTCAGGCTGGCGCAGTTCGCGAAGAGCCAGAGTGGGCCATCGGGCGTGTCGGTAGCCATCAGGCTGGCGTCGCAGACCGGCTCGACCAGCCTGTCATCGAGGACCGGCTCAGACCACGTCTGTCCGCCGTCTTCGCTCCAGGCAATGGCGCGCCGGTTCGTCCCGCTGTTGGTGCGCATGTTCAGGTGCAGGCGACCGCCGGCGGTCTCCACCACCTCGCACTCATTGCAGTCCTTGAAAAGCGGCGCCACAGTGGCGCCGGGCGTCCAGGTGATACCGCCGTCGTCGCTGAAGATCACGCCGGACCGGTACTCTTGGGTCTCTCTGCCCATCTCGCCCCCCATGTACCACACGGGGATGACGAGGCGGCCGGAACGGGTCTGGATGCCGTTGCCGGGGCCGGTTGCCACCCGGGTCCAGTCGAAGTCCACCTGCTTGACCTGCTCCGTGATGTCCCGCGGCGGCGAGAATGTTTCGCCCTCGTCGGCGCTGCGCATCACGAATACCCGCTGGTTGTTCCGGCACAGGAGCAGGATTACATCGCCCGACTTCCTGTCCTGCACCGGGCAGGGATTGCCCATGGTGTTGCGCTCGTCGTCGGCGAGCACTTGCATCGGTCCCCAGGTCTCTCCATTGTCCTCGCTGCGCTTGAGCACCATGTCGATATTGCCGAAGTCGGATGAGCTCTCGCGCCGCGCCTCGCAGAAGGCGAGAACAGTGCCCTTCGCAGTGACCAGCAGGGACGGGATGCGAAAGGTGTGGGTTCCCTCAGTCCCCGATACGAACAGGTCCTGCTCCCGTGGGAGCAGAGCGGCCTTGCGGTCCAATTCGTCCAGCGTGAAGTGCCACGCGGCAACGGAGTGCTTCTCGCCCTCCGCCAGGACAATGTACGTGGTGGTCACCATGGTGCCGTCCGGCAGGAGTTCCAGGCCGGGATAACCCAGGTCATACTTCACCGGGCTGTTGTAGAACCGCACGCGGTATTGGCCTTCGCGCAGGTTCACAAGGTCGTCGTATGTGCCCACCCAGCCCACGAAATCCCCAGCGGTGGGGCTGGTCTGGGCCACGTCGCGGAAAGCCATTACCAGGCGACCATCGGCGGCGTAGCGGGGCATGTGGCGGTCCCCGGTGAGGCTCGCGGGGAGTTCCACGGGCTCGCTCCACGTCTCGCCCTCATCATCGGTGACGCAGAGCATGGAGTTGTAGCGGCGCACGTTCTCGCGCATGACCATGGCGATCTGCCCGCCGTCGGGCGACACGATGAGCGCGGGCTCGCACAGATCGGCACCTTCGAACTCGGCGATCATCCGCTCTGGGCTCCAGGTGAGGCCGCCGTCATCGGAAATGCTCTGCCAGATGGTGAGCGGGGAGCGATCGCGGTCATTGTGCCCGCGGTGATAGACGCACAGGTGACGCCCGCCGGAGATGGGCACGACATTGATGGGCGCAACCACGCAATGCAGGCCATTGGGTTCCAGCGGCGTCCAGGTCTTACCCTGATCAAGAGACACCGACTGCCGCATGGCGCCGTTTCCCTCCATCATCAGGAGGCGCTCCACGCCGTCTGGACCGGTGAGGCGGTGCAGGCACGGGCAGTTGGTGGCCGTGGCCCAATTCTCGGGCACCGGAAGTCGCTCGCTCCAGGTGCGGCCGCCGTCACCGCTGCGTTTCAGGACCGCTGAAGGGCCACCGTGACCCAACGGGTAGGTGCAGTAGATGGTCTTCCCGTCGGCCAGGAGGACGGTGGTGGGGTGGCCTAGGTACTGGCCCTCGGTGCGTTCCACGATGGTCAGGCGGTGCTTCTCGGTGGACAGGTCGATGGTGGGGATGGAGTAGTTTGTGGGCTGGGTGCGCGGTGCGGGGAGCGGACGGATCTCGCCCGTCGCCGAGAAATGGGTAATGCGCATGCGGCTGCGCCACGGCCTGAGCCCGAACGGGCCGAGACGCCTGTTGCTGCCAAACTGCACTTCGCGCACCAGGGCGCCGTCGATGAGGAACCGCAGGCGGTCACCCTCGCGCACGGCTTCGAAAACGAAGGGCACACCGTTGCGGACAACATTCTGCATACCCTCGGCGAACTGGGTGCCCGGGCCGAAGATCGGGCCACTGAAGAACATGTGGCCGGTTGCGCCCTCGAAACCGAAATGGCTCTTCTCGTCGATGACAAAGCTGGCGGCGCTCTTGCCAAGGTCGAAGATGGTCAGCTCGGCACGGATACGGAAGTCGCCGCGGCCCAGGGCATTGCCTGCCCAGAGGATGCTGTTCACGCCCTGCAGTTCGAGGTAACCGCCGCCGCGCACCCACGGGCGGCCTTCCTCGCGCACACTTATGGGCTTGCCGGCGTCCACGAACACGGCGCTGTCTGCGGCGGTCTCGCTCACGGTGGGGTTCCCCCTGAGCGGCTGAGGTTGCGCGACGCAAGTCACTGCTACGGCGAAGAGCACCGCGACCAGCGCGGCGCTCGGGAGATCAGAGAGATGGCTGTTCATGGCTCCGGGTCCGTTCCCACCGGCTGGCGCACAGCGCTCCGCACTACTGGCCTTCTCCGGTGAGGGCCTCAAAACCTGATACGATGTCGAGGATCTCCTCGGTGATCGTAGTCTGGCGGATGTGGTGGTACTCCGCGGAAAGCTCGGCCAGACGCTCCTCAATGTTCCGATCCGCCGCCTGCATTGAAGCGAGACGTGCGGCGTTTTCGCTGGCCTGTGATTCTGTGGCGGCACGGTAGAGTGAGACCACGAGATGCTGTTCCACGGTGGCCGCGAAGAGCACGTCCCAGTCCATCGTGAACATGGGCACGCACCGCGAAGGCCACTCGTCGGCTTTCAGGAGCCCGAGCCACTCGCTGTCCAGGGGCAGCAGGTTCATGGTTCGCGCTCGGTACGATGCCGATGACAGCAGCATATTGTGGCATAGCACGACCCGATCAATGCCCCGTTCAGTCCGCCAGTCCTCGATGATGTGCAGCAGCCTGCCTACCAGCGGCGCTGTGCCCTGGAGGGATGCAGGGGTCGGTAAGAGCGCCTCCGGCACCAGCCCTTCCTCCTCCAGGCGCGATGCGGCCCGTGACCCGACGCAGATCAGCGCAGGCTTCGCGTCCGGGCTGAGACTCCTGGCCTCAAGAGCAGTGTGGTGGACGATCTCCTCGTTGAACTGCCCGCACATGCCCTGGTCGGAGCCGAAAACCACGATGCCCGGGATTCTGCCGCGGGACCGGTTCTCCACGTAGGCCCCGGGCGGGCGGTTGCGCAGCAGGGCGTGCAGGGCCAGCTTCACCGTGCGGTTGTACTCCGCAAGGGCCCGGACGGACGCATGCATCTCGTTCATCTTCACGGCGGCCAGGGCCTTCATCGTCTTGACCACCGAATGGAGGTCCTGGGCCGTGCGTATCCTGCGCTTCAGTTCCTGGGCGGTAGGCATTTGCGCTCCCGACTTGAGTTCACTGCGGCAACCTGCGTTTGCTCGCCGGGTTTTCTTCGGCACGCAGCGCCGGGCTTTGCGAGCTGTCAGGGATACCGCCTAACCGCAGGGCCAACAACCGGTCGAACTGTGTGCGGCGATGGGCCTGTGTTTCGTTTCAGCCGCAGATCCGGCGGATGAGCAGACGCCAAGGACGCTTGCGGCAACCGCGACAGACCCCGCGGATTTCGTTCGGCGGTCATCTCCGGCGCTCACTCGTCAGGCTCGTGTGGCTCGTGAAGGGCCTGCCGGGCCGCTTGGATG
>JAGPGE010000818.1 GCA_018056145.1 Armatimonadota bacterium | reverse complement strand
CAGTTGTACTGGTGGGAGGGTAAGGACGGCAGCCGCGTGCTGGCTTACGATGACTCCCCCAACGGCTACAACTGCGAGATCACCCCGCACATGACCCACCTGTTGTTCGCGATCCAGAAACACACCGGGCTGAAGAAGATCCTGTGGGTCTACGGGGTGGGCGACCACGGCGGCGGACCTACCCGCAGGCATCTTCGGGCCGCGCAGGACATGGAAAGCTGGCCGATCTGGCCGCGGGTGATGCTCACCACCACCGACGCGTTCTTCAGCGACGTGGAGCAGGAGATCGCCGAGAAAGGCCTGGAGCTTCCGGTTCACAAAGGCGAGTTGAACTTCGTGTTCGAAGGCTGCTACACGTCCCAGAGCCGCATTAAGTTCGCCAACCGTTCGGCGGAGAACGACCTGGTGGACACCGAGACCATCGCCCTGTGCGCCAACCGCCTGTGCGGCATGGACTACCCCTCGGCGGTGCTTGAGGAGTGCTGGCAGCGCGCGATGTTCAACCAGTTCCACGACATCCTGCCGGGCTCGGGCGTGAAGGAGACCGTGGAACACGCCCTCGCGCTGTTTCAGGAGAATCTCGCGAACACCGGCATGATCCGCACCCGCAGCCTGCGCGCTCTCGCGGGGATGGTGGACACCTCAGCGCTGGCGCCCGCGGCGCTACCGACCGCATCCGACATGGGCCTGGGCGCGGGCGTGGGGAATGGCGCCTGGTGGGGCGGCGTCTCCAGCCTTGGCGAGGCGGAAGCGGGCGGCGAGGTCTTCGTGGTGTTCAACCCCGCCCCGTTCCAGCGCGACGAGATGGTGTTTGTGAAGATCTGGAACCGGCCCTTCGAGGGTGGGCGCATTTCGGTGCGCGACAGCCAGGGCAAGGTGCTTCCCGCGCAGATCATGGGCTCCGGGCATTACTGGGGCCACCAATTCGTGGATGTGGCCTTCCCGGCCGCGGCTCTGCCGCCTGTGGGGTACCGCGGCTTCGTGGTGGAACCCGTCGCGGCGCAGCCCGAAGATGGCGCCCGCGCGTACTTGAAGGAGCTTGGCCGGCCCATCTACCGGCTGGGCTACGTTTTCGCGCAGACCGCCAGCCCGGTGGCGCTCGGGAATGACTTCCTGGAGATCACCGTCTGCCCCGAAAGCGGCGGGATCACGAGCCTCATCGACAAGGCGTCCGGGAAGGACCTGGTGCCCGAAGGTGAGGTGCTGGGTGTCATCCAGCGCGAGCAGGAAGTGCCCCACGGGATGACCGCCTGGCAGCTTGCGCCCATCTCCGAGCGGGTGGAGCCGCTGGCCGGGGCCACGCTGGATATGGTCTCCGAGGGCCCGAATGTGGCCGCGGTGCGCCTCAGCGGCAAGCACAATGAGTCCGAGTATGCGCTGAACATTCGCGTGCTTGCCGGAGTGCCGCGCATCGACTTCGAGCTGAACGTGAACTGGCTGGAACGCGGCGACCCGCGCACCGGCGTGCCTGCCTTGCGCGTGTCTTTCCCGCTGAACGTGTCCGACGGTGCGGCGAATTTCGAGATCGCCTCCGGGCATATCGAGCGTGAGGCCGACGGGGAGGAAGTCCCGGCGCTGAACTGGGCGGATCTCACCGGGGAGATGGAAGACGGCACAATAGCAGGCGCCACGCTGGTCAATGACTGCAAGTACGGCCACCAGGCCTTCGAGAACGGCCTGCGGCTCACCCTCCTGCGCTCCAGTTACGACCCGGACCCGCTGCCCGAGATCGGCCGGCACGAAATCCGGTTCGCCCTCGTCCCGCATGTGGGGGCTTTTGACCCGGCGGCGGCGATCAAGGCCGGGTATGCTTTCAACCACAAGATCATCCCGGTGGCGACCACGGCCCACGCAGGCGACCTGCCGGCGGAGGGTTCGGCGCTGGCAGTGCTGACGGACAACGTGATGATCTCGGGCATCAAGCAGGCGGAGGAGGGCGACGGGCTCATCATCCGCCTCTACGAGTTCGGCGGCATGGAGACACAGGCCCGCGTGAAGTTCCATTCGCGCATCGCCGCGCCGGATTCGGCCGCGGTGGAAACTGACATGATGGAGCAGCCACTGGCCAACTCCACGGCGCGCATGATCGGGGACACGTTGTCTGTCAAGGTGCCCGCGTTCGGCATCGCGACGGTGAAGATCGGCTGAGGGCGGCGGCAACGGGGGGACGGGCATCGCATTTCGCTGCCGTCCGCGAAAGGCGTGTCTGTACCCGGTTCAGGACAGTGACGGGCGATGGGGTGTGGGTGGCACACCACGGCTGTGTGTGGCCCCATCGCCCGCGAAACAAGGTGACCGCGAATGATCCCGGACCGCGCGCAGGCGCTGGAAATCCTGCACGAATTCACACAGTCCGAGAACCTGTGCAAGCACGCCTATGCGGTTGAAGCCGCGATGCGCGGCTATGCACGGAAGCTCGGCGAAGACCCGGACTACTGGGGCGTGGTAGGGCTCCTGCATGATTTCGACTGGGAGGTCCATCCCACGCTGCCCGACCACCCGCTCAAGGGCGCCGAGATTCTGCGGGGCAAGGGTGTGGACGAGGCGCTGGTGCTGGACATCCTGTCCCACGCGCCCAACCCCGACGTACCCCGGGACACGCCACTGCGGAAGGTTCTCTTCGCGGTGGATGAGCTGACCGGGTTCGTTATCGCCACGGCGCTGGTGCGGCCCTCGCGAAG
>JAGPGE010000092.1 GCA_018056145.1 Armatimonadota bacterium | reverse complement strand
GTGTTGGAGGAGGTGGCGAGTGGACCGAGACTGGAGCGGTATGCTGCGGCGTACCAAGGCGTCTCGCCCGCTGATGCGCCTCACTATGCACGCTTCTTCTGGGAGATCGAGCTGGGCGGCGAGTGGGAGCCATGGCAGAGCACAACGGAAGCGACTCAAGCCTTCGGCGGCATGGAACTCGCGCTCTGGTGGGGCAGAGACCTGCTCGCAGCCTTCGAGAGTGGCTCGGCCTACGTCCGGGGCCAACAAGCATGGGACCGTGAGGGCGTGGTCATCAGCCAGATGAGCAACTTGCCCGCCGCGCTGTATGGCGGTGTAAAGTTCGATACCAACTGCTCTGTCATCGTCCCCCACGACCCCTCGCACTTGCCCGCGATCTGGGCCTTCTGCTCCTCGCCCGAGTTCGCTATCGAGGTGCGCAAGATCGACCAGAAGCTCAACGTCACTAACGCGACGCTGGTCAAGGTCCCCTTCGACCTGGAGCGCTGGCAGAAGGTTGCCGAGGAGAAGTACCCCGATGGGCTGCCGGAGCCGTATTCCGAGGACCCCACCCAGTGGCTGTTCAAGGGCCACCCGGCGCGCTCCACCAACCCGCTGCAGGTGGCGGTGGCCCGGCTGCTGGGGTATGAATGGCCGGAGCAGGAGGCCGACGGGCTGGAGAGCCACGCGGACCGGGACGGGATCGTGTGCCTGCCCTCGGTGGGCGGCGAGCGCCCGGCGGCGGAGCGCCTGCGGGACCTGCTGGCAGATGCATTCGGGGATGCCTGGAGCGCCGGGAAACAGGAGAGCCTGCTGGCGGCGGCGGGTTTCGGGGGCAAGACCCTGGCCGAGTGGCTGCGGGACGGGTTCTTCGAGCAGCACTGCAAGCTGTTCCACCAGCGGCCCTTCATCTGGCACATCTGGGACGGCCGCAAGGACGGGTTTTCGGCGCTAGTCAACTATCACAAGCTGGACTACAAGCTGCTGGAACGGCTGACCTACACCCAACTGGGGGAGTGGATCGGCCAGCAGGAGCGGCTGAACAATGCGGGGGAACAGGGAGCGGAGGCGCGGCTGATCGCGGCCCAGGCCCTGCAGGCGAAGCTGAAGCTGATCCTGGAGGGGGAGGCGCCGTATGACATCTTCGTGCGCTGGAAGGCGCCGCATGAGTTGCCCATGGGCTGGCACCCGGACCTGAACGACGGGGTGCGGATGAACATCCGGCCCCTGATGATGAATGAGAAGGGGGAGGTCTGCGCGGGGGTCTTGCGGTGGAAGCCGAACATCAAGTGGGGGAAGGACCGGGGGAAGAACCCGCCGGGCACGCCGTACGGTGAGGACAGGGAGAACGACAGGCATTTCACATTGGATGAGAAGCGCAAGGCAAGAGAAGCGGCGGGTGAGGGGAAGTGAACCAGCAACGGACGGTCTTGGATGCCCTGTTGGAGCAATTGGCGGCCCAGGGGCAGTACAACGCCAATGAGGTGGAGGGCCCGGCGGCGATTCTCTGGCCCGATCCTGAGCGGCAGTTCGAGGCCCTTGCCCCGCGCCTGCGGCAGGAGCTGCCCCATTTCCTGACTCTGGGGCCGTATTCGCCCGGGGAGCGCACCGGCCCGGCGATCTGGATTCGCTGCATGCTGGAGCGCACGCTCCCGGAGGCGGACTGGCCGGAGGATGCGGTGCCCATCGTGTATCTGCCTGGCGTGAGCCGCCGAGACCTGCGGGCCAGCGATGAATGCCCCAAGGAACTGCAGCCCCTGGTCTACCTGCAGTATGCGGGAACGGTGTGGTCGCAGGTAAGCCACCGGGACTGGACCGTGATGGCCTTCCTGGTGTCGGACACGGGCGGCCTGGGTCTTGATGTGGCGAAGGACGACGACACGCGAGAAGCCGTCCTGCGCGCACTGGTGAAGCTGGCGGACTGCAAGGTTGAGGAACTGCGGGGCAGACGGCTGGAACGCACAGACTTTGACAATCTGATCAACCCCGACGGGATTCAGCAGATCCTGCGCTGGCTGAACGATCCGCAGGGATATTGCGCCGACTGCGACGGCGACGCCTGGCATGCCTTCCGGAACCACTGCGCCAAGCACGGCTTCGACCCGGATGCCGACGGCCCGCTGGTCGCCGCGGAGAAACTTGGCGCGCGGCAAGGCGAATGGGAAACGGTCTGGCAGCGGTTCGCGGAAGCCCCGGCGAACTACCCGGGGATCCCGGCATGGCTGGACCGCGCCGCGCCGGAGCAGATGGACTCGCTGTTCGACGATGAGTCCAGTTGGCCGAAGTTCAATGCCCAGAGGGAGAAGCAACTGCGGGCGGCGCTGCTTGGCCTGGACGAAACCGGGCCGGAGGACGCCCGCAGCGCCATCGCCGCTCTGGAGGGGAAGCACGGCGAGCGCCGGGGATGGGTATGGGCGAAGTTGGGCATGGCGCCCCTGGCCGTCTGCCTGGAACATCTGGCCGCCCTGGCCGAGCACACTGCCAAGCCTCTACTGGGCGCCACGCCGGAGGAGATGGCCGAAGCCTACGTGAACGGCAGGTGGCAGGCCGACGCGGAGGCCCTGGCGGCGCTCAATGCGGTGCGCCAGCAGGAGGACATCTCGGCTGCGCGCACGGCCATCCGGGCTGTCTACGCGAGATGGCTGGAAGACGCGGCGATCCTGTTCCAGAGCCGGCTGACTGAGCACGGCGTGCCGGAGCCCGCGCCTGTGCCGGAAGTTGAGCTGGGCTGCTGCGTGCTCTTCGCCGACGGCCTGCGCTTCGACCTGGCGAGGGAGTTGTCGGCGGCCCTGCAGAAAGCGGGAATGGAGCACACGCTGGACTGGAATTTCGCGGCGCTGCCAAGCGTGACCGCCACCACGAAGCCGGCGGTGTCGCCGATCGCGGACCAACTCACCGGAGCAGAGAAGGGCGCGGACTTCATGCCCTGCCTGAAGACCGATGGGAAGCCGCTGACGACCGACCGCTTCCGAAAACTGCTGGCCGAACAGGGGATTGTGTTCCTGCAGCCCAACGAAACGGGTGACCCCAGCGGCAAAGCGTGGACCGAGTGGGGTAGCATCGATAAGCAGGGGCACGCGGAGCAGTGGAAGCTGGCGTGGCGCATCGAGGAGGAAGTGAACGGACTGCTCGACCGGGTGCGCAGCCTGAAGTCTGCAGGCTGGAGCGAAGTGCGGATCGTCACCGATCATGGCTGGCTTCTCTTGCCGGGAGGCCTGCCCAAGCTCGAGTTGCCGGCGTATCTGGCGGAGAGCCGCTGGGGACGTTGTGCGGAGTTGAGGGCGACTTCCCAGGTGACTTTGACCACGGTGGACTGGTGCTGGAACCCGGACGTGCGGATCGCGATGGCCAGCGGCATCAGCTGCTTCGCCAAGGGTTACGAGTTCGCCCATGGGGGCCTGAGCTTGCAGGAGTGTGTCGCGCCGGTGTTGGTGGTAGGCGCTGCGAAAGAGGTCGAATCCGCGGCGCGGATTGTCGAACTGACGTGGAGTGGACTGAGAGTGCGCGCGAAGGTGGAGGGGGCCTCAGGACTGAAGTTCGATGTGCGCACCAAGCCGGCCGACGCGGGGACATCGGTGATCAAGGACGGACAGCCGGTGGCAGTCGCAGACAACGGAACGGTAACGGCGCTGGTCACGGATGACGACCTGATCGGGACGACGGCCGCCGCGGTGGTTCTCGGGGGAAGTGGCGAGGTGCTGGCGAAGATGAATGTGGAGATAGGAGGCACTGACTGAGCATGGAGATGGATCACCTCGACTCCATCGCTGCGCGCGCCTTCGAGGGCTACGTGGTCCGCAAGGATCTGGTGCGGCGCATCCAGGGCCGCTATCCGGTTCCCACCTACGTGGGGGAGTTCCTGCTGGGCCGCTACTGCGCCAGCACGGACGAGGCGGAGATCACCGAGGGCATGGACATCGTGGAGCGCCAGTTGACGGAACGCGCCGTACGCGCCGGGGAAGAGGAACTGTTCAAGGCAAGAGCTCGCGAGCGCGGTGCGGTCAAGATCATCGACATCATCACGGCCCGCCTGGACGCGAAGAACGACACCTATGTGGCCACACTGCCCAGCCTGCAGATCAAGGACGTGCGCATTGCGGCCGATCTCGTGAGTAAGCACGACCGGATGCTGACGGGCGGATTCTATGCCGAGGTGGAACTTGAATACGACGCATCGATTGCGCAGGAGGCCAGTGGGCGGCCTTTCGGCGTGCGCGGCCTGCGGGAGATCCAACTCTCGCGCCGCGACGTACTGGACGACCTGATTCGCGGACGCGAGCTGTTCAACACCGAGGAGTGGAAGCGCTTCCTGATCCGCAGTATCGGCCTGGAGCCCGAACAGCTCTCCCCGCGGGCGCAGGACATCGTGCTGCTGCGCATGGTGCCCTTCGTCGAGCGCAATTACAACATGGTGGAACTCGGCCCTCGCGGCACGGGCAAGTCTCACCTGTTCCAGCAGATCTCGCCCTACTCCCACTTGGTGTCCGGCGGGAAGGCCACCGTTGCGCGCATGTTCGTGAACAACGCCAACGGCCAGCGGGGCCTGGTCTGCCAGTACGATGTGGTCTGCTTCGATGAGATCTCGGGCGTCTCGTTCGACCAGCGCGACGGCGTGAACATCATGAAGGGTTACATGGAGTCCGGGGAGTTCAGCCGGGGCAAGGAGAGCATCCGAGCCGACGGCGGTATCGTGATGGTGGGCAACTTCGACGTGGATGTAGAGCACCAGCAGAGGGTGGGACATCTGTTCGGCCCGCTCCCGCCGGAGATGCGCGACGACACGGCGTTCATGGACCGCATCCATGCGTATCTGCCAGGCTGGGATGTACCAAAGATGTCGCGCGACTTGTTCACCAATCACTTCGGGCTGGTCAGCGACTTCCTGTCGGAATGCTGGAACCGGCTGCGCGTGCAGAGCCGGGCGTCTGTGCTGCACGAGCGTGTGCAGTTCGGCGGCGCGCTCAATGGCCGGGACACAACAGCCGTGGTCAAGACAGTCAGCGGAATGCTCAAGCTCCTGTACCCAAGCCCAGAGATGACGGTGGCAGACGAGGACCTGGAGTGGTGCGTGCGGCTGGCCCTCGAAAACCGCCGGCGGGTGAAAGAGCAACAGAAGCGCATTGGCTCGCTCGAGTTCCGCAACACGCAGTTCAGCTACCACATGGGCGAGGATGGTGTCGAGCGCTTCGTCGTGACTCCCGAACTACAGAGCGAATCAAGCATCGGCACGGACCCGCTGCCACCCGGCCAGGTATGGGCAATCAGCCCCGGGGGGACGGACGAGAACCCCGGCCTGTATCGTGTGGATGTAACCGAGGGCCCGGGCACCGGCGTCAAGATCCTCAACCAGCCCGTGGCCCCCGCCTTTCGCGAGAGCGTGCGCTACGCGGAGCAGAACCTGTACGCCAGGGCAAAGGAACTCGTGGGCGATCGTCAGCCGAGGGACCATGAGTTCTCGCTGCAGGTGCGGTCCTTCGACGCTTCGCGCAGCGGCGCGGGGCTTGGGTTGCCCACACTGCTTGCGCTCTGCAGCAGTCTGCTCCAGCGCAGCCTCAAGGGCGGGCTGATCGCCATCGGTGCCCTCAATCTGGGTGGCACGGTAGACGCGGTGCACAACCCGGTGGCAGTGGCGGAACTGGCGGTGGAGAAGGGGGCCACGACCTTGCTTATGCCCGTCTCCGCCCGCAAGCGGCTGATGGACCTGTCGGACGAGATGGCCACGAAAGTGGACATCCAGTTCTACCTGGACGCGCGTGAGGCGCTCCTGAAGGCGCTGCTGGAGTAGGGGGCACGGAACCACCGCGGGATCCCAACGCGATGGATCAGGAACAGAGGGAGTATCGTGCCCTCCCCCGGGATGGTTGACAACCCGGCAGCGGGGTAAGATAATAGCAGCATCGATACCTTCTCCGACTTACGGTGGTCAGAATGGCTCACACCACGATTTCCAGCAAGTACCAGGTGGTCATCCCTAAAGAGGTGCGGGAACGCCTGCGCCTGAAGCCGGGGCAGAAACTGGCGGTGATCGTGCGCGGGAACGTGATCTCGCTGGTGCCCGTGCCGACGCTCGAGGAACTGCGGGGCTTCGCGCGCGGGGCAGACACTTCCGGCCTGCGGGAAAAGGTGGACCGCCTGTGATACTGGTTGATTCATCGGGCTGGATCCAGCATCTCACCGATGGCCCGCTGGCGGACGCGTACCAGGAGCATCTGTCCGCCGAAGACCTGCTGGTGCCCACGATTGTGATCTACGAGGTGTGCAAGTTCATCCAGCGGGCGGTGTCCGACGATGCGGTGGGGCCTGTTGCAGCGCGGCTGCAGGAGGGGCACGTGGCCCCGCTGGACGAGAGGATCGCGCTGTCAGCGGCGGCCTTGAGTCTGGAGCACGGCCTGGCGATGGCGGATGCCATCGTGTACGCCACGGCGCAGAGCTTCGAGGCCACGCTGGTGACGTCGGACGCGGACTTCCGTGACCTGCCGGGCGTGAAGTACATCGCGACAGAGCCGCCGGAAGCCTGATTGCCACATCGGGCAATGCGCACAGGGGGGATCCCCGTTGTCACTCAACCCCATCCAGTTCGGCGAAGACGTCCTCGAGCAGTTCACGCGTTACCTGCTAACCTACTTCCCGATTGCGGACAAGCGCATCGAGGAGCAGGTCCGCGTGCGTGTGCTTGCCCCGGCCACCGGGGAGCGGATGCTGGTCAAGGGGCCCTATATTCAGCTCAACCGGCCCTTCGAGGACGGCCCGCGGCTGGCGGATTCGCTGGCTGACGGCGACCTTGGCCTGCACCCCGCCCCGCCCGGCGCGTTCAAGCCCATCGAGGAACTGCGCAAGCACCAGGAACTGGCTCTGCGGTCCATCAAGGGCGGGTACCACACGGTGGTCGCCACCGGGACGGGTTCGGGCAGGACGGAGTCCTTCCTGCTGCCGATCATCGACCACTGCCTGCACCTGCGCGACGCCAATGCGGAGCCGGGCGTGGTTGCGGTGCTGGTGTACCCGATGAACGCGCTGGTGAACGACCAGCTTGGCCGCCTGCGCCATCTGCTTGCGGGCGCGGGCATCACCTTCGGGAGGTACACCGGCGAGACCCCCACCGAGACGCCCTCGGGACTGTTGCAACTCACCCAGCCGCGGGCCTTAACCCAGGCCGAACTGGATGCCCATGAGCAGGGGCACAGGGAGCTTCCGCTGCCCTTCGAGGAGTGCTACAGCCGCAAGGACAGCCAGAGTCGATCCGCTGCGCGACGCGCAGTTCCACCCCACCCAGCAGGAGCGACGAGACCCCGGTACCTGCGAGTTCGCCCTGTACGATCCCTTCCCCGGCGGAAAAAGTGGCCGTGCACATCGACGGAATGTCCCCCAGGATCCACGGTAACCCGACCCGGCAGGTGAAGGATGCGATTATCCGCGCGGAACTGCAGGTGTTGGGTCGGCGCGTGGTTGCGATTGCGGCCAATGCGTTGGACGACGAGACCGCACTTGCTGGTCATAGTGTCCCGTGACCTGCTACGCAGCAGAAGGTTCGCAGAGCTTGTTGCCATCCCGCGCCGCGCCTGCCGTCACGGCACCTGCCACTTCGTCCGTCTTCTTGCACCGCCGTCCTACGGATCTTCTCTTGACCTCGTAGCTGCCATCCTCCAGCGCACTCACCCCCAGGACCGCCACCGGAGTGCTCCTGGTCATGACCCGGCTGGGCATCTCGAACAGCGCCCGGCGCGTGACCTGGGACACGATGCGCTTGAGAACCCGGGCGCCCTGGCCGGAATCCACGGCCTGCCTGGCGATGAGCGCCACGAGTTCGCCGGTCAGCTCGATTCCGAAACCTTCCGCGGCAGCGATCCTCCTGGTAGCCTCCAGCGGGCCGTGCTCATGCAACAAGACGGCTTTCATTGCCTCGGTGTCAAGGGGCTGGATGATCACGAACTCACCGATTCGCCCCACCAGTTCGGGCATGAATCCGTAGTCGATCAGGTCCTCCGCGGTGACTTCGTTCAGCAGTTCGCCCTGTCGCCGGTCACGATCGTTCTGCACCGTGCTGCGCCCGAAACCGAAGCTCGGGCCGCGGCGTCCCAATCGCCGGGCGATCAACTGGTCCAGCCCGGAGAAAGCTCCCGCCAGGGTGATGAAGAGCCCGTCCGTGCGGAAACCCGAGTCCCGACCTCTGCTGCGTCCATCCACGCTGAATGGGATCTCGGCCCCACCCAGCAGGCAAAGCAGGCTCCGCTGTACGCCCTCTCCGGTGATGTCCTTGCCGTTGCCATCCGGGCGGCTGCGGAGCTTGTCGACCTCGTCCACAAAGAGCATGGCAGTGGTGGCCAGGGGCATATGGCCGCCGGCTGCCCGGAACACAGCAGTGGCTACATCACTCACATCCCTGCCAATATAGCCGGTCTCGGTGAGGTTGGTGGCGTCTTCGATGTGGCAGACGAGAGATGAAAGCTCTGCGAGCGTGCGCAGCAGATGCGTCTTGCCGCAGCCGGTGGGGCCGAGAAGCAGCACCCCACCGTCGGGGGCGGGGAGCCGTTGGCTGTTCGACGAGGCCCCGGTGAAGTCCATCTCCCTGACTCGAAGGATGTGCTGCCGCAGGCGAACCGCGAGCGCCCGGCAGGCATGATCCTGCCCCAGTACGGTTTCGCGCAGCTTCGCCGCGATGTCCATGGGCTTGAGGTCGAACTCCATGACGCGGCGGAAGCGTGCGGCCTCGTTCCCATCGGGTGCTGGCGTATTCGTCGCGGTCGCCGGGATGCCCATGTCGTGCCTCCGAGGACGTCCTTCC
This sequence comes from Armatimonadota bacterium, assembly GCA_018056145.1. Taxonomy (GTDB): domain Bacteria; phylum Armatimonadota; class Zipacnadia; order Zipacnadales; family JABUFB01; genus JABUFB01. The sequence continues at coordinate 3,099 of JAGPGE010000092.1, read as the reverse complement.
TGTCAGCAGTGCTCACACAACCAGTAAACCCCGGTCCGCGTCGGGTTTTCCTGGAAATCTGGGGGGAGAACCGCCCGCGGACGTGGAACGGTACCGGAACAGATAATGACCGGCTGTTCCGTCCGTCATCCGGGAGCGAGTCGGCCTGTGAGGAGGGTTCGTCGGGATGAGACTGTCCATGCTCACCATCCACGAGACGGGGCGACTCGCGGATGCTTTCCCGGCCCGCCTGGAAATCGATGGTACCGCGGGTACTGCGGAGCACGACGAAGAGACGTGGCTGCTGCGGGACTACCCGTGGGATACGCCCCTCGAAGAGATCAAGACGCAGCTCAGTGGTGCGAATGCCCCAGACCTCATCGAGATGGGCAGCAGTTGGGTCCCCGATCTGGCCGACCATCTGGAGGATGTCTCGGCCATCGTCTCGCCGAACACCATTGCGGAAAGCTTTGATCCGGCCGTAATGCGCCTGTTTCAGTCGAAAGCCGTCCCCGGCCGAGCGTTGGCTCTTCCCTTCACCCTCGACGTTCGCTGCCTGGTGGCCTCCGCACAGGCCGCGCGCAGAGCTGAGAAATCGGGTTGGGTAACGGGTCGCTTCTTCACGGATCTGGCAGCCTTCCGGCTTCTCCTCCAAGACGCGCGCACGCACATGACGAGGCCGCTTGTCCTGTCCAAAGCCCCTGCTGACAGGCCGTGCCAGGATGTACTCCCACTCGTCGCGATGTTTGGGGGCAGGTTCTGGGATGAGGATGGTCGACCGCAGTTCGCCAGCGAGAGCACGGTTGAGGCTCTCGTACACATCGCCGAACTGTTCGCGACAGGGCTGGCTGTGTGGGGGACATCACGCGGTCATATCACGTCCGATGTGCGCGATGGCCTTGTGGCTGTGGCGCCGCTGACTTACAAGACGCTGCTTTCCGGCGGGCACCGGAAGTGCGACGCAGTGCCGTATCTCCCGCCTCCTGACCACCAACCGGTGATCTTCGCCGGGGGAACCTGCGTCGGCGTGGTGAGCAAGACAGACAGGTCGCCTGAGAAGACAAGGAGGATACGCGACCTCCTGCTCGATTGGCTTCTCGACGCGGATTGCATTGCGGAGATGGCTCGCGTTCTCCGGTTCATGCCTGCTCACAAAGAGGCCCTTGCCGCGATGTACCGTGAGGATCCCAACGTCTGGCCGTTCTTCCTGGGGGCGAGGTTCGGTACGGGCGTCACGCCGCAGGTTCCGGGCGCATTCGAAATGGAGCACGTGATCAGCGCCTCCATCCTCGAGGCAATCGCGGCCCGAGACAGAGACATCATAGTGCAGGTCATGGAGGATCTGCAGGCGCGGATCGAGTACGCCCTCTCCCTGACTCAGGCCATGATTGCCCCCGTATCGGATCCGCTGCGAGATGAGGACGACTGGGTTGCGTCCGCCCGGGAGCTCATGGACGCCCGGGAATGTGACCTTGTCATCAGCGGTGCCAAACGCTTTCCCCTCGTCCTGCTAAGGGATAAAGCCGGCGTTCTCAAGGTCCCGCTGCAGCCTGCGTTGCTTGGCCTGCTGCTGGCGCTTGCCATGTGCCCGTCCGGGGCGGACAGCGGCGTGCTGGTCGATCCCTACAGCTACTGGGTGTCCGATGGTGCCGATCCTGTCGTGCCCCCTGCGGTCCGCGCGTCTGCGAGGGCGACTGTTGCGCGCCAGCTCGGGCACATGCGAGACGATCTGCCGGAGCGTGTTCTCAGCCATTCCAAGGGCCGGCGTCACTACGCCATCTCCCCTGGGCTGAAGCTCTGTATTCTCGTCCCGGCAGGTACTGCGAGCGCGGCGCTGCTGAGCGGGTATGAAAGGGCCGTGCGAGCGGCCGTGCGCTGAGCATGAACCAACGTGGCCTTGCATCGGCCCGGGCGGCGGGCAGCGTACCCGTGAAGCCACTTCTTAAAGGCAGAACTGGAGCGGAACATGGCATGCGCTGGGTTCCATGCCGTTTCCCCCGCCGGGGTAACGACGCTCAGGTACACTCATCGCATACCAATTTTGCGCTCCGTGCGCGGAAGGAGCTGGTCCCTGTGAAGACCGCTTTGCTCACTGTGATGATGATGGCGTTGCTGTCATCGGTGGCCCTCGCGGAAGGCCCCCCCATGCGCATCGCTGACTTTGACAAAGGCAAACTCGTGACGCTCTGGGATGGTCTGGTCGGTGAGTGGTACGACAACACGAACTCCCGCACGGTCGCCTCGATCGCGGCGGCCGATGCCCTGGCAAGCCCGGACGGTCGCTGTCTGAAGATGGTCTACGATACCACCGGTTTCCCCCACTACTCGGGCGTTTTCATGAAGCTGGGGGCGATGGCAACGGACGGCAAGTGGCCGACCCTCGATGGGAAAGACACGACCGGCATCTCGTTGTGGGTGAAGGGGCTCTGCAGGTTCGCGGTGGAGATCAAGTCCACCAATCCCGCGGGAGGACTGCACGTTGCGAAAACTACCATAGTGGGCAGCAATAGCTGGAAACGCGTGGCCATCCCCTACGGGAAGATGAAGGGAAGGATCAACAAGGCGGCCATTGAGGAGATCGTTTTCGTCTTCTCAGACCTGCTCTCGGGCCGGCGTGGGGTGGTACTGGTGGACCAAATCGCGCTCGACCGATGAAGGTATTCGTGGAGAATCGGCGCTGGTGCAGATGAGCGGGAGACCGGATGTGGACGCATACTCCAATATGCAGAGGCGAGGGGTGACCGTGGTGCAGAGGCTGATTGTGGTTATCGGTTTGTTCATTGCGCTTGCTGGCTGCCGGACGGACTCGACCGCGCAGACCGGCGGCGAGACAGGCCAGCGGGTTCTGCAGGTGCTGCACGATTTCGAAGCGCCCTGGGATGAGAGCTGGACGATGGACGGTGAGAAGCGGGTGGATCTGAACCCCTTCTGGCGGTTCATCCACCACACGGGAGGCGACTGGGGGAGGATGGGCCCCGACGAGCGCCGGATCTTCCACCTGAACGGCGCCCTCTGCGCCGGGGCTCAGGATGACCCGACCACCGAGTGGTGCGGGTTCTGGGTGAGTCCTGCGGACCTGGCGCGACAGGACGCGAAGCTGACCGATCTCCAGGCACTATA
>JAGPGE010000091.1 GCA_018056145.1 Armatimonadota bacterium | reverse complement strand
CTTGCCGACCCGCCCGCAATTGAGATCACCGGTCTGCGCATGCGTTACGGGCGAATCCAGGCGCTTGATGGCCTGGATCTCACCGTACACCCGGGCGAGATCTTCGGTATTCTCGGGCCCAATGGCGCGGGGAAGAGTACCACGATTCGCATTCTCCTGGGGCTGATCCGGCCATCCGGTGGCAGTGCACGAATGTGGGGCCTGCCTGCGGGCAGTGTGGCCTCGCGCAGCGGCGGCAGAGTGGGCGCCCTGGTGGAAGAGCCCGCGTTCCACGAGTACCTGTCGGGCCGGCGCAATCTTGAGCTTCTCGCGTCCCTCTCCGGGCCGCTGGACCGTCGGCGCGTGGATGAAGTGATCGATCTCGTGGGCCTGACGGGGCGTGAGCGCGACCCGGTGCGTGCGTACTCCCATGGCATGAAGCAGCGGCTGGGCATTGCGCAGGCGCTGATTCCCCGGCCGAAGCTGCTGATTCTCGACGAACCCGCCTCTGGCCTGGACCCACGGGGTCTTGTGGAGGTGCGCGACCTGCTGCAGCGCATCAACCGCGAGGAAGGCATCACGGTCTTCCTGTCCAGCCACCTGCTGCACGAAGTTGAGCTGATCTGCACCGACGCGGCGATGGTGCGCAAGGGGAAGATCGTGCGGCGGGACAAGGTCGCCAACCTGCTTTCAGGCGCCCAGACGGTGCTGCACATCACCGTGGATGACGGCACGAAGGCCCTGGAGATCGTGACCGGGATGGATTTCGTGCAGTCCGCGGAACTGCGCGATGGCGTGCTTCGCCTGAGTTGCCCTGCCGATGCCGCGGCGGACATCAACGCGGCACTGGTCTCCGCGGGGCTGCGGGTGTCGTCGCTGAGTCACGAACGGATGTCCCTGGAGGACCTCTACCTGCAGATCATGGGATAGAGTACGCGGGCCCCCCTGCGCCAGCCGTGGGGTGGTCTCGCCGTCCACAGACCGGGGCCCCCCGGGTATCGCGGGGTATGTCACGGGTCCCGTGCGCTGGACGTCGCGCACACCCGTGACCTGGGGGCGCAGGTCATCAGCGCCCATGACAAAAGGGGTCGCCCCCATGGGTCAGCCGTGGGGTGGTCTCGCCGTCCACAGACCGGGGCCCCCGGGTATCGCGGGGTATGTCACGGGTCCCGTGCGCGAGGACTCGAGGAGTTCACCATGCGCCTTTGGACCATCATGGCCGGCGAACTGGAGCGGATGTACCGGCAGAAGGGAACTTACGCCGGATATGCCCTGCTGGCATTCCTGATCGCCATGTTCATGTGGGGCATCTGGGCGGAAGGCCCTTCCAGCGGCGACGTGAACCGCAGGTTCGGCGCGGAGATGGCTGTCGGCGGGAACCTCGTGAGCGGCGGCCTGGTGCCCTACCTGTTGCTCGAAATCCCCGTGGCTATCAACGTTTTCATTCCCCTGCTCATCAGCATGATCGCCGGCGGCCTGGTGGCGGGCGAAGCTCAGCGCGGGGCGCTGCGGACCGTGCTGATTCGGCCCGTGCACCGCTGGGCGGTGGTTCTGGGCAAGCTGGTGGCGGCATTCGTGCATGCGGGCTCGCTGGTGCTGTTCCTGGGGCTGACTTCGCTGGTAGCGGGGTACATCCTGTTCGGCGGGGGCGACATCATCACCGTGGAGCAGGGCCTGCGCATCTTTGAGGAGCGCAACGGGCTCCTTCGCCTCGCGGCGGGTTACGGCCTCACCATGGTGACACTGTTCTCGGTGGCGGCCATCGCCCTTCTCTGTTCCACGGTCTTCGAGCGCTCCCTCACCGCTGCCGGCGTGACCGTGGGGTTCCTCATCGTGAGCGGCGCGCTTATGGCGATCCCGTACTTCGAATGGCTCCAACCGTACCTCCTGACAAGCCACTTCCACTCTTTTCGCCACGTCTTTGTGCGTCCGGTGGACTGGCCCGCGATCTGGACGGACCTGGGCTACGTGGGCGCCTATACCGGGGTGGCCATCGCCGCGACGCTGGCCGTCTTCTGCCGAAGGGATATGACCTGTTGATGATTATCCGCAGCCGGATGATACTGATCGCCTGCGTAGTGCTTGTACCGCGGTCCCTTGCCCTGGCCGACCTCGCGCCCATGGATGTGGTCCGCAAGGCGATGCAGGCGCAAGACGGCGTGAAAGACTACACGGCCACGGTGACCGTGGACGCAAAGATACCGGATGTGGACATGCCCGTGCGTTCCGCGAAAGTCTACGTGAAACGCCCGGACAAGGTCTTCGTGGATTCCCGCGGCCTGATACTCATCCCGCGCCGCGCGTTGTTGTTCGGGGACCTCGCGAAGGAGATCGACAAGGAGACCACTGCATCCTTCGTTGGGAAGCGCACTGACGGCGGAGTGACCACGTATTGTGTGAAGCTCGTCCCGAAAAACAAGGACAACGCCGAAGCCAGGAACGCCCGGGTGCTGGTCTGGGTGCGCTCGGACCGCTGGACCACCGACAAGGTACACGTCTTCTCCGGCGACAAGCTCATCCTCAGCGTGGATTTCAGCTACGCGAAGTCCGGCGGCTTCTGGATGCCCACGAAGGTGGACTGCGTGGTCAAGGGTGATTTCGCCGGCGAGGGCAAGCAGGCCCGGGTCTCCGCCAGTTTCAAAGACTACGAGGTCAACACGGGCCTCACCGACGAGTTCATGGACAGGAAGATCGCGGAGGCCTCGCGCAGCCGGCAGGGCTCCGGGAATCGCCACTTCGGACCACCTCACCGGGGGAGACGGCCCTGAACCGGATAGCCCGGGCTACCTGCTGTTCAACCACGAAAGGATCATCGATCATCCATGCCCGCACCCATCGGCTACGGCATCATCGGCTGTGGCGGAATCGCCCGAGCCCACCTGGATGCCCTGGAGTTCGTGCCCGGACTCAAGCTCGTGGCCACCTGCGATATCCAGTCCGAGCGCGCGGAGGAATGCGCCCGTCAGTATGGCGCCGAGCGGTCATACACCAGCGTCGAGGAGATGGCCGCTGACCCCGCGGTGGAGGCGGTGAGCATCTGCCTTCCGCATCACCTGCACCGGGCGCCCACAGTGGCCTGCGCCCAAGCGGGTAAGCATGTCCTGTGCGAGAAACCAATGGAGACCACCCTTGCGGATGCCGATGAGATGATCGCGGCAGCCGATGAGGCGGGCACCGTGCTGATGATCGGCCAGGTGCTGCGGTTCCGCAATGCCAATCGCCTCGCGAAGCAGATGATCCACGAGGGGGCCATCGGGCGGCCGGTGAACGTCCTGCGCCGCAGGCTCGGGCTGATGAAGGAGTACCCGAACGCGCCCTGGTCGGCGAACCCGGACCTCGCGGGTGGCTGGGTGCTGTACGGGTACGGTTCCCACGAAGTGGACGCCATCCTATGGCTCATGGATTCCCCGGCGGAAACCGTATTCGCCACCGGCAGGCGCACCAACCCCCATTGGGGCGATTACGACGATATCACGATCCAGATGAACCTTGCCAACGGCGCGATGGCTACCCAGCAGCATTCCATCAACTGCGTCTTCAGTGCATGGGAGTGCATCGTCATCGGCGAGGAGAACGCGCTAAGAATCGAGACGAACGGACTGGTCTTGGGCGACGAGACCATCGATGCGCCTTTGCAGGACGGCGGCGGGATGCGCGAGCAGCTTGCCGAGTTCGCGTCCGCGATACTGGACGGACGCGAGCCTGAATCGTCGGGTCGCGATGTCAGGAGGACCATGGCAGCACTAGAAGCCGCGAAGCTGTCCATGCGGGACGGCGCCGTGGTTGACGCGTCGTTGCTGTGATGTCTTTCGCCGCCATGGGGTCCCTCTTCCGCAGGCGATTGTTGGTTGAGCGGTTCTTGTGGTAGAATGCGTCGACTGCCGTACTGAGCCTTCATGCGCCTCGAAGGGGGCCTGGCTGGACGGATGGACACTACCAAGACTTGGATGGAGACCGTTGGCAAGGTGGGGCTTGTCCTGCTGGTTGCCTTGCTGGTCATCGTCTCGTACCTCATGTACCATGCGGGACGGTTCAAAGGGATCAGCGACATCAACGCCATGGACTACGGTCAGGTGGCCCGCAATCTCGCAAATGGGGACGGCTACACCACCAAGATCGTTCGTCCGCTGAGCCTTGCGCGGGTCCCTCGGATCGAGAAGCACCCGGAGCTGACCCTGTCGCCCGTCCATCCGTGGATCGCCGCGCAGTTTATGAAGCTCATGCCTGACGACTCACGGGCGCTGGCTCTCTCCTGCGGCCTCGGGTTCCTCCTGACCGCCCCTGTGGTCTTCTTCCTGGGCTGGCAGTTTTTCGACATCCGCACCGGGTACCTCGCGACGGCCCTGTACGCCACCAATCTGTTGCTGCTGGGCTACTCTATCTCGGGTCTGGAGACTACCTGGCTCTGCCTTTGGGTCTCCCTGCTGTTCCTGGTGCTCCACGCGCTGGCGCGCAAGCAGAGGTGGCGGCTGGTCCTGGCCACCATCGCCGGGCTTCTCATGGGCCTGATTTACCTTACCCAGGTCCTGTGGATCGTGGTCTTGCCGCTGATCGCCATCTACATACTGGTGTCCAGTGACCGTTTGGGCCGGTGGACAACGCTGCTGGTGTTCCTTGTGGTCTTCGCCGTGGTCATCGCGCCCTGGTGTGTGCGCAACGTGAACGTGGTCGGCGACCCGTTCTTCAATTTCCGCGCGGCCGAGTCGATCATGGGCACCCGCACCCATCCCGGGAACACGCTCTATCGCCAGTTCATCGACGAGTACCCCTCGTGGCCATGGTACGTCCTGGACCGTCCCGTGGAGATCCTGGAGAAGCTCCGGGACGGAATCGCCGCACTGTACAACGTTCTGCCCGGCATTGCGGGGCTGTATGTCACGCCGTTCTTCCTGGTGGCGGTGATTGTCACCCTGGGCCCCAGGGCCTTCGAGCGCATGCGCTACCTGTGGTACTCAATCTTCATCGTGATGGCCATCGCGCTCGCCCTGGTGAGCCCGGACACGCGCCAGCTTGCCCCGCTTGCCCCGTTTGCCATCGTCATCGCCGCGGGGTTCTTCCTGCGCCTGCTCAATGCGCGCATCGATGAACCGGTTGAGGAGCGCCGCATGCGCCTGCTGCGCATCGGCATGGGCGTGCTTCTCGTGATCAACGCCCTTCCGGTGGGACTGGAGCTGTTCCGCTTCCGCGAGATCACGCCCGACCAGCGCATGCTCATCGGCACTGCTCAGTCCGCTCGGGAAGTGACGGCGACCACCACCGGGCCGATTCTGACCGATGCGCCATGGACCATCGCCTGGTTTGGCGACCGGACGGCGATCTGGCTGCCGAAGACCCGCGGCGACCTGCGCAACATGGAAGACAAGGTGGGCAAGATAAGGTGGATGCTCCTTACGCCGGCGGTGGCCAACCCGGCATTGGACGCCACCGAGCGGATGCTCAAAGAGTGGGGACCGGCCTACGCCGTGAACCTCGCGGAAGACCGGGATTTCGAGGGGTACGTTACGAGCAAGCGGCTCTCCCTGGGGCGCTGGGTCTTGCTGGAGGCCGATCCTAACGCTAAGCGCGACCTCCCGCCTGAAGTGCTGGAGCGCATGCAGCCGCGCGAAGACGCGAGCGGCGCGGATTCCCCGGCCGGAGGGAATGCACAGTAGCGCCGGCTACTCACGCACCTCGCGGGATGGCCGCTATGGGCATCGCCGACAAGGATAGATGCGGATGGCGAGCGAAAACGGCCCGGCGACTCCGGGCCATGACGAACTGGAATGCCGATGGTGCGATGCACCCGTGGGCGCGGATGGACGTTGTCCCGAATGTGGGCGCACGCAGACCCGCATCTGCTTCTGCGGGCAGGAACTCCTGCCCGGGGAAGACCCCTGCCCCAACTGCGGCGCGGACTGGCAGGGGATTGTCAAAGTCCGGCGCCGCAAGCGTCACCGGCGCGTCAGCGCACTGGATGCGTTGGGCTACGGCGCGGTGGGTCTGCTGGTTGCGCTGGGGTTGGCGGCGCTCCTGAACGCAGTAATCGGCGGGCTGGCTCTGCGGAACGAAACTGTGGAGAGCACTGAGCTCCCGCAGGACCTGGGCGAGCGCCTGGGACTGGCCCTGGCCACGATCGGCAAGTCGCTCCAAGGCATGTCGGAGGCCTTCTCCGAACGCATCGGGGGCTCCGTCGTCCTGATTCTCCTGGGGTTGGTGGGGGCCGTTGTGGGCGTGGTGATCTATCTCCACCGCGAGGGCGCTCTCACCACACGGCGCCGATCCGACCCCCGGCTGGTTGAGGTCAAAAGGCGGAGGCGAGTCTGAGCAGCATGTCCGAACAGGTCCAGGTCGAGCCGATCCAGAAGAGCCCTGAACGCGTGCCTCCGGCGTATCTGTATTTCGTACTGGCCGCCCTGCTGCTTTGCTTCGGTCAGTACATCCTTTGGATGCTGGACCGCTGGTGGAATGATGAGTACTACGGCCACGGTCTGATCGTGCCGATCATTAGCGGCTTCCTCCTCTATCGCAAGAAGGATGAGTTCCTGGCCCAGCCGTCTGTCGGGCACCGGTTCGGTCTTCCGCTGATCCTTATCGGCCTGGCCATGCACCTGGTCGCCACCTGGTGGGACGTCAATTTCGGGTCGGGCTTCGCGCTGATCGTCACCATGTTCGGGGTCTGCATCTGGCTCTACGGCCTGCCTGCCACGCGTGTTGCCGCCTTCCCCCTGGCCTATCTCGCGTTTGGTGTGCCTATCGCCCGCCTTCTCGTGGACCAGTTCGCCCAACCGCTGCAGATCTTCAGCGCCCAGTTCGGGGCCGCTTTCTCCACCGCAATCGGCATTCCCACCGTGCGTGAAGGCACCGTGATCCATATTCCGGAGTACACCTTCGAGGTCGCCATCGTCTGCAGTGGCCTGAAGTCCGCAATCGCCATGACCGCTCTGGGCGCGCTGTACGCCTACCTGGTGGTTGCGCCCATGTGGAAGCGCGTCGCCATCGTTGTGCTCTCCGTGCCCGTGGCTCTGTTCGCAAATGGCTCGCGAATTGCTCTCACTCTCATACTCGGGCGCATCTTCGGCTCGAAGGCCGCGGAGGGCTTCTTCCACGAGGCATCCGGGATCTTCGTGTTTCTCATGGCCCTCATCGGGCTGTTCATCGTGGGGACGGTGCTCAAGTGCAGCAAGATACGCGACGATATCTGATCGCCGGGATCGTGCTCCTGGTCGGGGCGGGGCTGACCCAGGGCGCAATGGCTCTGCGGAAGACGGAAGCAGCCTACACGCCTGATTTCTCCAAAGTGCCGAGAGTTGTGGGCAAGTACAAAGCGGTGGAGCGCGACGTAGACCAGGGAATCTTCGAGTACCTGGCCGCCGACGCCATGGAGCAGCGCATCTACGAGGCGCCCGACGACGCGATCAGCTACACCGCCATCTACGGCACGGACTGGCGGTCCATCCACGCGCCTACTGGCTGCTATCCGGCACAGGGCTGGAAGATGCAGGAGAACGAGGTGCTGCGGGTTCAGGCGCCCGAAGATTGCCCCCACCCGGGCGATCTGGAGGCGCGCGCGGTGTACGCAGTGAAAGGGGACAAGCGTGAGGTCTCTCTGTTCGTCTACGCCCGGCCGGGCGCAACCACCGCGGACTGGACTTCCCACGGTTGGCACGTCGCCACGGGGCCGCGCGGGGCAGGCGGGATGATCATCATCCTGCGTTCGTACCCGCGCACTGAGGACCTGAAGACCTCCATCAAGCCGCTCACCGAGCTTCTCCGCGCCGTCTATCCCGCTTCCGTGGCCATGTGGTATACGGGCAAGGGCGCCGTGAATCGCGATGCTGCGAAAGTTGGGAAGTGATGGGCATCTCGCGCCTGTCCTCCAGCGGCGCTAGATCATGCACTCTGCCGCGGGTGCGAACCACCGATCCGCTCTGGTACCTGTTCACCAAGCGGCTCCTGGACATCCTTGGCGCAACCGCGGCGATCGTCATCGCCGCGCCGATCATGGTCGTGGCAGTTATCGCGGTCAGGCTTGAGACCCCCGGTCCCGTGTTTTTCAGGCAATATCGCCTCGGTCGGAACGGCAGGCCATTCCTGCTCTACAAGATTCGTTCAATGACCGCCTCCGCCCCGGACATCCGCGACAGCCTCGAAGATGACAACGAAGCCAGCGGCCCCGTGTTCAAGATCAAAGCCGACCCACGCATCACTCGCGTGGGACGGGTCCTGAGGAAGTACAGTATCGACGAGATGCCCCAGTTGTTCCATGTCCTGTTCGGGCAGATGAGCCTAGTAGGCCCGCGCCCGCCCATCCCCGCCGAAGTGGAGCGTTACGAGCCGTGGCAGACCGAGCGCCTGGCCGTCAAGCCGGGCCTCACCTGCATCTGGCAGGTGAGCGGTCGCAGCGACATCGGCTTCGATGAGTGGATCCGCATGGACATCGAGTACGTGCGTAACCGCAATCTGTGGCTGGACATCAAACTGCTGTTGCTCACCATCCCCGCGGTCCTCACAGCGCGCGGAGCATACTGAGTCCTTCAGCTCCCATCCGTACTGAGATCAATCTGGCAGACCACATAGCCCGAATCGACGATCCCGCAGCGCGTATACAGGCTTCGGGCCCCCTCATTGTCGGCCATCACATCCAGCGACAGCGCGCAATACGCGCGGCGGCGCGCCTCGGCAATCAGGAACGTCAGGAGCGCCGTGGCCACCCCGGTCCTGCGGGCTTCCGGCGCCACGAACACGTCCTCGATCGTGCCCTTTGACTGCCCTCGCCAGGTGCTGAATGCGCGGTGGATCGAGGCCATCCCCACCACTTTCCCATCCCGCACGGCAACGCAGAAGCGCACCTGGTCAGGGAACCTCAGGGCGAAGTCAAAGGATTCGTTCAGGGCGTCATCAGAGGGCTCTACTCCGTGTTGCCGCGCGAGTTCGCGCAGCATGTCCGTCACGGCCTCACGGTCCCAGCGGGTAATCCAACGAACCATGAAGTCGGCCACTTTGGATCGACCAACCCTTCTTCAGGTGGACTTGCTCTCCGGTCGTGGGGGGCCATCTGGCTCCCGCTGTTTCAGCCTGCGGCAGAGGATCCAGGACGAGTCCGGGCCCAGCGGGAAAGCTCTCATCCGGCTGTAGATCATCCCGTGGACCTCGAAGCGCTCGAGAGTGCCCCCAGCGTCGGCCGCGATGCGCGTCATGATGTCTCGGTCTTCCAGCAGATAATCCGGGGCGTATTGCGCCCAGAGTGGCGCCAGTGCGGGATCGTGCGGGTCATCAAACTGCTTGCCTGACTCGTGGATGAGCCTGGCCACGGCACGGTGGTTCAGGCCGAAGCAGTAGTCGAAGACCCTCCGCTCGGTCAGGTACCCCACGGCGCCGATCCTGCGCGTGGCGATGGTGGCTTCCGCCGGCAGATTGTCGCGCATCCAAAGGCAAGGTTCGCGCAGCGGCCGGCTGTTGAGGACGTAGCCCGGGTAGGACTGCATGCCGGTGGGCGAAAGGTGCCAAGAAAGCATGAGACCATTGCTTACGAGCAGAAGCACCGCCAGGGCCTTCAGCGTTTCGTCCAGCCGCGAGGCGGCGCCGATGTAGGCCGCCACGCTCCGGGCAGCCTCAACCAGACCGATCCAGAGCACCACGAAACCCAGCGGGGTGTAGGGTGCGAAATAGCGCGCATTGCGGGTCCAGTCCACGACGGCGTAGGTCGAAAACAGCCAGCCAACCAGGACGACGCTCCCCGTCATCAGGCCGGCCGCGCCGAGGCGCTTCGTGAGAGCCCGTATGCCGAGTACCAGCACGGGTATCGCCAGCACCCCGGCAAAGGGCGGGCCCAGGTTGGTGTTCATGCCCGTCAAGGTCCGCGAGACCATGATGATCAGGTTGCCCGTGGTTGTGGGCTTCGCCAGGAATGTGTTGGGCACCCAGTCGCCGTAATAAGCGTGCCGGGCAGCGGATATGGCGGCGATCAGCACCGCCCAGGCCACCAGCCCGCCCAGCATCCCCCTGCGGTGACCGGACGGCGCCCACTTCATCGCAAGAGCCCACCACAGCGGGTAGATCAGGACGCACTCGGGGCGCACCAGGAAAGCAAGGCCGCCGACAATCCCCGCCGCGGTGAACCGTCCGGTGGAAACGAGCCAGACCAGCAAGCACAACATCGCCGCAAGCAGGCCCGATTCCATCCCACACACCGCGTAGTACACTGCCTCGAAATGGGTTGCGGTTAGCAGAGCGACCGGGAGCGCCAGCAGCAGGCCCGATGGTTCGCTTCCGAAGAACCGCGCCGCGAATCCGAAGCACCAGATCGTGGCGATGAGTAGCGAAAGCAGGCCGGCGATCTTCGCCATCACCGGGGGCTGGGCGATGGGGGAGAGGACCGCCAGCACCAGCAGCCAGCCGGCATTGGTGACGCCCTCCACGCGCTCCGCCGGGTCGAACTGCAGCCCGTGCCCTGAAATCAGGTTGCGGACATGCTGGTAGCCGATATACGCGTCATCGACGGTGCAATCGCGCGTCGCCCAGGCGATCGCCAGGATGATCAGCGACGGCGTCGCAAGCAGAAGCGCGCGCCGCGCAAGGCTGTCGTGATGCTTCGTCTCCATGGCGCCTCGCTGGACGTTGGAATGCAACGGCGGAATGCCGGGCGCGGACACGATGGGTGTCCGCGTCGGATCATGTCACACGCACGCGGTCAACCAAGGACCCCGGCCACTGCGTCCTTTACCCTCGACGCCGGGATTTCCGCCAGACAGCGCCGATGCTCGCAGTCCGGCATGTAGCTCAGGTAATAGCACGGTCGGCAGTCGCAGTTTTCATTGGTGATCACCACATCCCGCGGTCCCCGAGGCCCCCACTTCTTCTCGTTCGTGGGGCCGAAGATCGCCACTACGGGAGTTCCCACCGCAGTCGCGAGATGCAGGGGCCCGGTGTCGTTGGTAACGAGCACGCTGGACCGCTGCAGGATTGCGGCAGTCTCGGGAACTGACGTCTCGCCCGCGAGATTCGCGACATCGACGGATGCCTGTCCAGCAACCTCGTCGCAAAGGTCCACCTCAAAACTGGCGCCGATGAGCACAGTGGGCAGGCGGTACTTCTGGTGCACGAAATCCACGATTTCAGCGAACCGGTGGGTGGACCACTGCTTGCTGGGCCAGTTCTTGCTGCTGCCGGGGCACATGGACACGAATCCGGCGCCGGGGGCTATGCCGTGGGCGGACAGGATTTGGTCGGCCGCCTGGCGTGCCGCCGGAGGGATCGGGAAATCCAGGGTCAGGTCATCAGAATCCACCCCGATGGCCCGGAGCAGGTCCATGAAGCATTCGGCCTCCCAACGGTCACGCGCCCGGGGCGCGCTGTGGGTGAACAGGCCCGCGCGGTCGAACCCTTCCGTATCGAAACCGACGCGCACAGGGGCGCCGGACATGCATGCGAGCACCGGAGTCGCCCTGAAGTACAGGTCAAGATCGACGGCAAGATTGGGGCGTTCCTTGCGCACCTTCGCCAGCGCGCGGCGTACCGTGCCGAGGTTCGCGATCAGCTCTCCAACGCCTGACAGGCCGGTAACCGGGATGCAGACGATGTCGTCGACGTACGCGAGGTTCTCGAAAGCCGCGCAACTGCGCGGGGTGCAGACCACAGTCAGGTGCGCCTGCGGCCAGCGCTGTTTCAGTGCGCGCAGGGCCGGCACGGCCAGGATGGCATCGCCCAGGCAGCAGAGCTTGATGGCCAGGATGCGCTGCACCTGGTGGTCTGGCGGCAGCACCGGCTCGCGGTGTGAGGCCCGCCTGCAGACTGCACCGTAAGTGCGCAAGAGGCCGAACGCGATGCGACCGAAGATACTGTCGCCGGTCTTCAGGGCCGGATTGCTTCGCATATATCGCAAGCCCCAATCTGTTCTCGCCTCGACGGCCGCCGCCCTG
>JAGPGE010000817.1 GCA_018056145.1 Armatimonadota bacterium | reverse complement strand
CGCCGCCGGCGTCCGCCTTCGCGCTCCATCCATCTGCTCGGGCGTGGCCCCGATGTGCCGGTCACTGATGCAGATCTCCCCACCGTCATACCCGAGGCGCCCGAGTTCGGCGAAAGCCTGCTCAAGCGGCGCCGTGGGCATCGCGCACGTCCCGTAAGCCGTCTTCACACCAGGCCAATCCCTTAGGTTCATGCGGTCTGGGACTGGTCCAGAGAGCCCTGCTCCAGGTCCGCCTCAGTCATGTCCTCAGCTCTGGGCCTTGGACGGGCGGGCAGAAGGGCCGCCACCAGCGCTGTGGTTACCCCGAGGATCCCTAGGGCCACCCAGAAGCTGGCCGTGAGACTCCAGGTGTCCGACACCCACCCGTACATGATGGGCGCGAAGCTCACCAGCGAAGAGACCATCATCAGGAACGCAATGTTGCGTCTTATCTGTGACTTCGGCGAACACGCCACTGGGTAGTTCACATAGTAGACCCCGAACAGCTCTCCCGCGCCGTTGATCCCGAAAGCCAGCATGAACCACCCGCCAGGCACCAGCAGCACCCAGATCACGCCGAGAATCTGCAGTGCGGCAGTGACCAGCAGCGGTACCTTGGGGTTGGTCCGCGTGAGCAGCCAGCCCAGAAGGAACCCGGCCAGCATCTTGAAGCTGAACCGCAGGGCAAGCTGGTAGCCCACAAGCGTGTCCGGGTCGACGCCAAGCTTCTCGCGGGTCACGAGACTCATGTTGTTCTGCACCATGTTCCCGCAGTAGATGAGCAGGTACGCGATGCACGCGAACAGCAGCACCCGGTAGCCCACGATCTGCTTGAAGCCACCCAACACCGCAGTCTTGAACGGTTCGCGTTCGGCATCCCGCACAGGCATCGGGAAGCGGTACAACTGCGCGAGATAGGCCCCGAAGGCCATGATCGGCAGGCTCGCGCCGAACAGGAGAGCGAAGCTGTACGGGTACTGAACCTCCGAGAGCACAGGCGGGCTCCAGCCGAACAGGTTGCCGTCCAGAATCAGCTGTGCTCCCAGCGACCCTGCTACTGCGAAGCCCGGTCCCCATCCGAACGCCCACGCAAGAGCCTTTCCGCGCCTGCGTTCCGATACCCCGCGCCCGAAGCACTCCCAGTTGAAGGTAAACGCAGCACCGTTCGCGCAGCCGAGCACCCCGGCGTGGATCACCAACGACCAAACGATGACCTCTGAGGGAGCCCCAATTAGCAGCACCGCGGCAACCAGTGCCCCCATCACGCCGCAGACCAGGTATGAGACGCTGATAGTGGTCTTCAGGAGCCGAGCCTGGGGCACAAGCCACGCGATGAACACTGGGAACCACTGCATCGCGAGGTACACGCTGCTGGGCAGGTTCGCCATGGCGTCCGATGTCTCGAGACGCTTACAGAGCGATGCCTGCACAAAGCCCACATAGAGCACGGGCGCGGCCAGGTAGATGAGTGACACCAGGGCAGCGTAGATCAGGCCATTGCGGTCCTGAGTGGCGATGTCCAGGTGTACCTCACCCGCATCGCCCAGGTTAGGCGCCGGCTCGCCGGGCGGCACTACCTCCAGGGAATCATGCGGCTCCGATGCCTTCTCCGGGCTGGAATCGTCGCGTTCAGCCACGTGGTCTCTCCCCTGTGGTCGCGCAGAATGGGTACTTGCCCCCGTCACGTACCCTCAGCGCAGGCAAGTTCAACACTGTCAGCAACTACACCTCCAGCTGGCGAAGACTGTCGGCCTTCTCGGGTGCCGCACCAGGCCCCGCTTGGTATGCTCCATGGTCAGAGCGCCGCGTCGGCTCCGCCGGAACCATGACCCCCATTCGGCAGCGGCAGGGCCGGGCGTCAGAAGGTGCGAAGCGCTCCGATGGTCAAACTGCGTGTGTGGGTCTCCATACCGACTGCCCGGAGGCGCTCCCATGCGGCTTTTCCCGGTCCTTCTCACAGTCGCTATCGCGGCTCTATCCGTCGTTTCCGCGGATGTGGCCCTGTTCGTCTCGCCCGCGGGGAACGACGCCTGGACGGGGGCCTTCGCGACGCCCAACGCCGCGCAGACCGACGGCCCTGTCGCCTCATTACAGGCCGCGCTCGGTCGCATTGCCGCCCTGAAAGCAGAGGGACGCGTTGACGGCCCCATCACGGTGACCGTCGCGGACGGGACCTACCCTCTCGACCAACCCCTCGCCTTCACTCCACACCACAGCGGCAGTGCAAACGCGCCCGTGGTCATCCAGGCCGCCCCGGGAGCCGCTCCGGCCTTCGAGGGCGGCCGCGAGATCACCGGCTTCCGCGTCACTGAGGATGGTCTCTGGGCGGCCCGGGTGCCCGATCTGGACGGGAAGCCTTGGCGTTTTGAGCAACTCTGGGTCAACGGTCGTCGTGCCGTCCGGGCCCGAACGCCAAACGCTCGGGTCTTCCATGATCTCGGTGACCCAGCCTTCGAGGCCCGCTTCCCCACGTCCCTCGCTGTGCCGGACTACTTCTACGCCGCCCGCAAAGTGAACTATGCAACTGACCCCGCCACCGGCGAGTTGGCCAACCTATCCAGGCGCGCGTTCATCGCCCGCGGGGAAGATATTCAGCCCCTGCTTGAGCTGACTCCGGATGAGGTTTCGGACGTCTGCATCGTAGCCTATCACGCCTGGACCAACAGTCTCCACCGTCTCGAGGCCGTCGATGGCGGGTCGCACATGCTACTCACCG
>JAGPGE010000816.1 GCA_018056145.1 Armatimonadota bacterium | reverse complement strand
GCGCTATTGAGCGCAGAGCGGAAGAAGCTCATCGCCGACTGGTAGTCGCTCAGCAGGCACGAGGCCGATCCCGCGCCCATATGCGCACAGGCAAGCCCAGGCGCCAGCACCAGCGCATTGCGGAAGTGACGAAGCGCACCATCAGCGTCCCCCGAGAACAGCGCCGCCGCACCGGAGCCGGCCACCGCCTCCGCACACAGGCGGTCCTCGGAAGCGGCCCGCTCAAACGCGGACGCCGCACCGGCAAGATCACCGGCCTGAAGCCGCGACGCGCCCTGCAGAAGTGACTCCGAAGTACCGGCAGGCGCGGGGAGGCAGATACACACGAGCAGCACGGTAGCCGCTAGAGCAGTATGGCTCCCCCACCCTGATCCTCGGGTTCCGCGGTTCTGACTCATCGGTGGATTCCACTGGAGAGGGACACTTCGCCCGCCGCGAAGGCTCGGATTCCGTCCGGGGTCCTGATCACCAGCGCCCCTGCCTCATCAATTCCGGATGCCATGCCGGTCACCGTCTTCCCGGCCACCTGCAACGTTACAGCCTGCCCGAGGCTGGTGTCAAGCGTGCGCGCCCGGGCCAGCACTTGTTCGGTGCAGCCGCTTTGCAGCTCGGAGTAGACGGCGTCGAGAGCCCGCAGGATCGCCGCCAGGATCGTTTCCCGCGATGCCGGGCGCTGCCAGACCTGGTCAAGCGAGATTGATGGCAATGCGGGCGCTTCCGTCGGCGGTGCATGGGTGATGTTGATACCGATGCCCAGAGCGAATGTACCGCCGCGGCCCTCGAGCAGAATCCCGCCAAGCTTCGCCGGTCCTCCATCCGGGGATGCGGACGGAATCAACAGGTCGTTGGGCCATTTCGTGCGCACCGGCGCGCCGACCAGTTCATGCAGGGCGTCCGCAGTGGCCACGCCGGCTCCGATGCTCAGAAGTCCGGGCGCGAACTGGTCCGTCACAGGGCGCAGCAACACAGAGAAGAGCAGGCTCCCGCCCGGCGCGTCTTTCCACGCTCTGCCCAGACGACCGCGACCCGCGAACTGGCTCTCGGCGCACACCACAATCCCTTCGGCCTCGCCTCCGGCGGCAAGCTCGAGGATCCTGTCGTTGGTCGAGCCGATGACTGTGTGCACCTCCAGCGAACGCCCGAGGTGAAGGCCTGCTGCCTCGCGCAGGATCAGGTCAGCATCCATGTGAATCACCGCGGGCCGCCCGATGACGCAGGGCGGCCCGAAGAGCGGGTTTCGTTATGCCCCGCATCACGGTCCCGCCACCGCGAAACCACCATCGCGGACCTCCAGTCTGTAGTTGCCTTCCTCGCAGAGCATCCGCAAAGCCGCCTCCGCCGGAACCTCCTGGAACCGCGCGTTGACGCGCGGGCCGTCAACCTCAGGCCCTACTTTCACCGCGAGTCCGGACTGACGCCCCACCGCAAGAAGCGCGTCGCGTACCGGCGTCTCGTCGAACTCGATCGTAATGTCCGGAGACTTCTTCTCAACGGTCCGGCGGGCGTCGGCTGGTGCAGGCGTGAATCCGGGGATCTCCACGTCCAGACGGCCCCGAACGTCGGGGCGATCGGATGCCACGCCGATACGCAATCCCCGTGTGCCGGCCTCCGTCGCGCGTAGATTGAGCGCCAGCGTGGTGCGCTGCTGAGCCCGCAGGCGCCCCGAGTACACGACGCCTCTCGGGTCTGCATTGGTGACCTGCAGGTGAGTGTCCGGTTTGACGGTGACCACCGCACTCCCCACTTCGGCCTGAGGCTCAATGACCACCGCGGCGGTCCCCGTGAGGCCGACCTCCCGGACTTTCGGAGGAATGAAAGTCAGAAGGAAGCCATCGGTTGCTCCGGGCATGGCGATGCCTGCTGACTTGGTCGCCATCATGCACGGCGCTGCTAGCGGTGCATCCGCTGTGTAAGTGGTGGCCCGTGGACCGGCAGGCACAGAAGCCTCGGGCATCCCCGGTCCCTCGGGTGCGCCACCCATTCCGGTCACGCCAGCGGATCTTCCACCCGCGGGAGCCGCCCTGCCGGGGGCAGGCGATTCCATCGCGAGCATTTCCGGGTCGCCGACTTCCCGGGCCACTGACGCGCCGAGATCGAAGGGCCCCGCCGGCACATCTTCCGGTCGCCGCGCTTCTTCGTCTCGCGCGGGCGGCGGAACCGGAGGCCGGACAGGCTCCGCCCGTGAGGCCAGCCGGGAACCAGCCCGTGCGCGCCCGGTGTCTGGATCGGGGCCGCGAGTCCTCGCGCCGCGCCGGGGCTCTGCACGGTCCACTGGCGCCCAGGATGATGCGGCGGCGGGCGCGGGAACTCCGCTCGCATCAGGAACAGGCGCCGCATCCGCAGGCATCGCCGGCGCGCTCTGCGCCCCGGCCGCGGATTCGTCTTCATCGACCTCATTCTCTGTGTCCGGTGCGGGAGCAGCGGCTTCCTCGGCGGCCAGCGAACGGGACGCCTGCGGCTGAGCCATCTGAGCGCCCTTCTCCGCGGACAGCAGCGCCCCGGTCAGGTCGCCTCGGAACACCGCCGCGAGCCCCAGAAGCAGACACGCGGCCGCCGCGAGCGCGCTGATCTGCGACCAGCTCCACCGCCGCGACCTCCACGTGCCAGCGCTTTCGGCGGCTTCCGCATCGACTGCAGCGGAGATCCGGGCCAACATGTCCTGGGGCGGCTGAACGCGCGGCAGTGAAGACAGCAAGCCGACGGT
>JAGPGE010000090.1 GCA_018056145.1 Armatimonadota bacterium | reverse complement strand
TCGAACAGCTCCCCATAGGTCTGCCGGTAGTACGCGGTAATCTTGTACCGGTCATCCACGTAGGTCTTCACATGGATCGTATCCACTTCGTGCCGGTTCTCGACCAGCACATGGTCCCGCGCCTGCTCCTGTTCCCCCCTGAGCACCCCGGTCTGATCGACGCCGGTCATCCACCATGGGATATCCAGGCCCGCCATACCCAGGAAGGTGGGCGCGAAGTCCGCGTGAGACCACAACGCATCGGTGCGCCTGCCCGCAGGGACGGTGCCAGGCATGCGGGCGATCATGGGCACCCGCAGCAGATCGTCATAGTGGAACGCGCCCTTGGCGATGAGCCCGTGGTGCCCGAACAGGTGGCCGTGGTCGGTGCTGAACAGGACAAGAGTGTTCTCAGCAAGCCCCAGGCTGTCGAGCCGGTCCAGGATCGCCCCGATGTACTTGTCCATCAGCGAGATCATCCCGTAGTAGACCGCGATGTTCTTCGCCAGCTCATCCCGGTCGTGCAGGTGGGAGTGGAACCCGTGCAGACCCTTGTGGGTGGTCTGCCAAGGCGAGAAATCCGGTGTCTGCTGCTGGGTGAGCTGGAAATGCGGCGGGTTGCGGTCATGTTCCCCCGGCACAAGACCCGGCACTGTCAGGGCCGCCGGATCATACATGGTGTCCCAGGGCTCGGGCGCGAGATACGCCGGGTGGGGGTCGAAGAAGCTGGCCCAGAGCATGAAGTTCTCGCCCGCGTTCGCATATTGCTCCAACAGCGCGTTGGTGCGTTCCGCGATCCACGCGCTGTAGTGGTACTCCTCGGGGATCAGCCACTTCCGGCGCTGGCTGTCATTGTTCCCCGTGGGCGTGCGGAAGTAGTCGCGCCAGTTGCTCAACCCGCGCTCTTCCATCCAGATGGCGTAATGCTGTCCCACGTGGGCTTCGTCGGTATGGTTCCTGGCCAGTTCCACGCGCTCGAATCCGTAGAAAGGACCGTTGAAACGCCGCCAGAAGTCGAGGTCCTGCAGCACCGGGTAGGCTTCCAGCGAGGGGTACTCGTCCGTTCCCCGCAAGGGCTGGAAATGCGCCTTGCCAACCAGCGCGGTGCGGTAGCCCGCGGACCCAAGAACCGGCCCGACCGTGGGCTCCTCTTCCGACAGCTTCGTGCCCAGGGAGTACGCCCCGTGCTGGCTGGGGAAGCGTCCAGTGATCATGGACGCCCGGGTGGGTGTACAGGTTGGGTTTACCGTGTAGGCGCGGTTGAAAAGCGTGCCTTCGGCGGCCATCCGATCCAGGCACGGCGTCTGGACTTCGGGGTTCAGGCAGCCGAGTGTGTTCCAGTGCTGCTGGTCGCTGGTGATGAGAAGTATGTTGGGCCGGTCGGTAGGCATGGGTGGCTCCATCCATCTGGGTGCGATGCGATTCCGCGTCTGGCAGCACGAGCCCGCGTAGGCCGACCGTCCCGGTCGGCGGGCAGGGATTCCCCGCTTACAGACGACCAGAACCGCCAAGCATCAAAACCGGTAAATATCCCTGGGATCGTCGATGATCCGCTCCAGCGTGTGATCGTCAATGCGCGTGGAGAGGCCGGCGCGGGCCATCTGCGCCACGGTGTCGATGTCCTTCAGCCACAGCCGCGCGGTAATCGGCAGGTCGATGGTGTACGGCCTGCAGTCCGGAATCACGCCCATCGCCCGCCGGGCGCCGTCGCGGATCATCTCCCGCGCCTTCTTCGGCGCGATCATCCGGCAACTCGTGCGGCTGAAGCCCTCTTTGACCGCGACGGTAACGATGCTGTCACCCAGGAAGCGCACGGCTTCCTCGCAGGCCCGCACATCGCCGGTGCACATGATCGGTGGGATCCCGAATGAACCCGCCACCAGTGCGCTCTGGGCAATCTCGCCGGACTCCACGCCGTTGTACCAGTAGCGGTTCTCGCCCCTGGAGCTCTGGGTGTGGTGTAGGACCCCGTCCTCCACGCCGTTCATCGCATGGTAGCCCAGGAGGATCAGGCCGGCGAAGTTCTCGTCGAATCCGCAGGCGGCATTGGGCCTGCCGGGGCCCGTGACACACTGCGCTTCGGGGTGAAGCTGTTCAGGGATGATGTTGAACCCGCCGCCGTGCCCGTCTCGCACCACAATCTCAGTCGCACCGCCTTCGAGACACCCCTCGACGCAGGCGTTGATATCCGCGGTGAGCAATGCCCGGGCCTCCTGGTAGAGGTTGGTGGTCATGTCGCGGGTCTGTTCCCAGCAGGTGACCCCGCTGATCCCCTCAAGGTCGGTGCAGATGACAATGCGCATGGTCTCGTCTCCGGATGTTAGATGAGCTGGCCTCGGAGGGGTTTCCCCACACAGGCAGGAATGCCTCCCCGCCGAGCGGAATATGGGCCGAACGCCTTCACAGGGGGTCGTGGGATGACCCGTCTTCTGCCCATGCTTTCCGTGTTCGTCGCGGTGCTCGCGGCGGCTGACAATACATGGATCGTCAAGAACGGTGAGTGCCCCTGGCATGACCGGGTCGGACGGTACGTCATCGGGAACCTGCCCGAGAAGTACGCGTCCGACAAGCCCGTGCCGTGGCAGTCGTGTGAGGAGCCGCGAAGGCTGGTGCTTCCGGACGAGAAGGTGGATCAGGTCTTCATCGCCATCGCCAGCAGCCAATCGAAGCAGTTTGCGGATGCGCTCAAGCTGGAGCTCACCGGCGACACCGTGGACCTCATGGACCCCGCCGGGAAAAAGGTGCTCATTACCTATGACATCCTGGTGTACCGCAATCCGCCGCCGGTCACCGACTTCCCCGGTGCAACCGCGGGTGTGATGCTGCTCTCGTGGCCGGGGAAAGCCGCGGACCAGCCCACGGCGCCGGGGCCGGCGGCCGAAGCCAACACGTACACTCCCGGCGAGAAGGCGCTCCCCTGGCACGACCGCATCGGCCAGTGGGTGATGGTGGACTTGCCCGCTGGAGCCGTCCACGGGAAGGAGGTGCCCCAGCAGAGTTGTACCGCGCGGGACATCGTGCTTCCGAACTCCGGTCTCGACGCCGTGACGGTTGGCATCAGCGACACCGACATCGAGAGACTTCCGGCTGGCGTAAAGGATCGCATGACCGACACCGGCGCCGACTTCAGCATCCAGGCGCCCACAGGTGGGCGCAAGCTGCCGTATTCCATTTTCATCTATCGCACGCCGGATCGGCGCACGCAGTTCCCCGGCTTCACTGCGGGGCTGGTGCTTCTGGCGCTGGAAGACCTGACGGCAGAACTGACTGGCCAGAAGGCGCCCAAACCCGTCGTCAAGGAGGGACGCAAGCAAGTGCTCGAACAGGAGCAGCAGTTTGAGGGCCAGGAATGGCCCTTCCAGCCGGGCGAACGTTTCGTGAAAATGCACGTTGAGGAGCCGCCGCAGGGCATTAACGAGAACACCGGCCTCATGCTCTGCCTGCATAACTGGGGAGGAGTCTACAACCAGGATGTGTACCTGCAGTGGTGCCGCAGCTTCTCGGAACGCTTCAACGTGATCGCCGCCAGCGTCAACTACCTTCAGAGTGGCGACACCGAGCCCCGGGTCCTGGGGGAAAAGCCCTACGACCACGGCTACCTGCAAGCCATGGACTGCCTGCGCGCGCTCTACCACATCCAGCAGCAGCTCAAGGAAGCCGGCGTGACCATCAACCCGCGCCGCTGCTACTCCATGGGCGGAAGCGGCGGCGGCAACGTAACGCTGATGGTCAACAAGCTGGCCCCGCATACCTTCGCCTGCGTGGTGGATATCTGCGGCATGCCGGGCCTCACCGACGGCATCGCCTTTGGCACCGGCGAGTACGGAAGCCACCTCAACGCTGGGTATTCGAGAGACCCTGAAAGCCCAGCGTATCTCACGAAAGACATGCAGGAGATCCGCGACCCCGGCCACCCGGGGCACCTGAAACTTGCTTACGCCGCAAACCCGAACAACAAGGTGATCATCGTCCACGGCCAGGACGACCTGTCCTGCCCCGTGGTGCACAAGATCAGCATCTTCCGGAACATGGTGGACGCCGGGTTCCGTCCGGACGGGCATTTCCTGACCGCGTGGCATGTGGATGGCGAGGCGGTCACCACAACCGGGCATCCCGTGGGTGACCGGGAGAAGGTGGTCATCCGCTTCGCCGACGAGTACATGAAGCAGGATGGCGCAAAGGCGCTTGAAGTGCCGGGCCCCAACGACTTCGAGCGGGCTGGGCAGGTGGTCTTCCCCACCTCTGGCGGGAGATTCGTGGTGGACTTCAGCGGCGTGCCAGAGATTCGTTTCGAGAAAACCGAAGCCGAGTAGAGCCGAAAGCCGCATCAATCAGAAGAGGTGACACTTGTGTCCGAGCAGAGACAGGCAAAGCTGGCGTTCATCGGCTGCGGCGGGTTCGCCACCGCATCCATCTTCCCCAACCTGCACCAGGTGCCCGAAATCGACCTGGTAGCGGTGTGTGACATCGACCGCGCCAAAGCCGAGCGCAATGCCCGCAACTTCGGCGCGCGCAAGGTCTACACCGACATGGAAGAGATGATGGACAAGGAGGAGCTGGACGGGATCTTCGTCATCGGCCCGGCTCCCCAGCATTACGAACTCGCGCCACACGTGCTGCGCCGAGGCATCCCGGTGTACGTCGAAAAACCCTCCGCGAACAAGAGTAGCGAGGCGAAGGAGCTTGCCCAGATCGCCGAAGCCCACGGCACCTGGGGCCAGTGCGGGTTCATGAAGCGCTTCGCCCACGTGTACTTGATGGCTCAGGACATCATCGCCCGCGAGGAGTTCGGCCCCCTGCGCAAGCTCTACTGCAAGTTCGCCCAGGGCCCGTACCCACAGATCTGGGGCATCGACTCGGCAAAGCGCTCCATGCTCATCGGGCAGCTTTGCCATATCTTCGACCTGATACGGTTCTTCGGCGGCGACGTGCAAACCGTGCAGGCGCTGTACTACGAGGCCACACCCACCCAGTTCGCGTATCTGGTGAACCTGCAGTTCAGGTCAGGCGCCATCGGCCAGCTCGACTTGAATGGCCTCGAACACCGCACCGGGTTCCGGGACATCGAGGAGATCCTGCACCTCACGGGCCTTGAAACCTGCGTCGAGGTCCGCGACATGCTCCACGTCTCCTGGCAGTCCAAAGAGGACTTCACCACCGTGGTTCCGCAGGCCGGGCGCTACCGTCACGTGTTCGAGCCCGCCTGGACCGGCATCTCCAACTCGCGCGCCACTTTCGGCTACCTGGGAGAAGTGCGGCATTTCGCCCTGCGTTGCCTGGGTCAGGTCGAGGGCGGCCCGGACCTGTGGGACAGTTACCGTTCCCTGCAGATCGGCGAGGCGATCTACGAGAGCTCCCACGGCGCCGGCATGGTGACGATCGAGGACTGAGCGCACAGGAGGCGACCATAGGCGCCGGGCCGGGTGGTGCAGGTTGGCGCCCGCCCGGCGCCTATCCTTGTTCCCATCCCGCGCTTGTGCTATGCTCTACTGCACTGGCGGGCCGCTGAGAGCGCCAGATACCCGCCAGGCAATCGTGATGAGGGGGAGCCTGCATGAAGGACAAGACACTTGCCGGTGTCCTTGCCATCATCCCGGCCACCGGCGGGCTGGGCGTGCACCATTTCTACCTGGGCAACATCGACAAAGGGGTTATCTACCTGCTCCTGTCCTGGACAGGAATCCCTGTGGTGCTCGGCCTTGTGGACGGCATCATGTATCTGGTCAAGTCCGACGCGGAGTTCCAGGCGAACTACAGGAACTGGTTCTGCGCATCTCCGAAGGGGCCCGTGTGATCTATCCGCAGCCCATGGACCTTCGCCGCTAGCGTCAAGCTTCGCCGCCGCCTCCGGGTGGCGGCGTGTCGATATCCCGGGGTGTCTGATCCATGCCCAGCGCGGAATACCGTTTCACAACCCACGCCGAAGTACCGAACCTTCCAGCCCAGTTGGCGCGTCTGAGTAACATCGCTTTCGCTGAGTACGAAGGCGCGATGCCGGTGGACGAAGCCTTCATCCAGTGGTATCTGCAGCGCCCGGGCTGCCGGCCGGAGTACTGCACCGCCGCCCTGTGGGAAGACGAACTGGTCTCCAATGTTCTGGTCTGCATCCAGGACGTACGCCTGGGCGGAACCGTGATGCCCTGCGGGATCATTGATACCGTGGCCACGCTGCCCGAGCACCGCAAGAAGGGCCTAGCGCACCGGCTCATGGCGGATGCCCACAGGATCATGCGCGAAGCCGGCGCGGAAGCCGCGGTCCTGTACACCAACCCGGACGGCCACCCGTACACCTTCTACCAGCGCCTGGGATACGAGACGAGGGCAATCGGCGCGGCGCTTGAGGGCAACCGGCCAGACCCATCGACCGACTTACAGGCCGAACCCGCCACGCTCGCCGATCATGCCATCATCCGCGCCCTGACCGACCGCGAGTACTCGGGTTTCGACGGTTACGCGCCACTTACCGACGAACTGTGGGCCTGGCACCGCCTGGACCGTCCCGCGAGCCTCCCGGACCAGTTGATGGTGATCCGCGACGCGTCCGGCGCTCCCATTGCGAGTTGTGCCTTCGCGACCGTTGATGTCCTGGTTGCCGGCGAGACCGCCCGGGCAACGGTGGTGAGTGACATCGCCTGCCCGGAGCCGCCTGAGCCGTACCTGCAGGCCCTTCTGACATCAGCGCCGACGGAGCGCATCCTGACCATCGTCGACTCTCAAGCGCCCATCTACCAGCGGCTTAGCGCTCTGGGCTTCCAGCAAGCCGTTCGGGAAGCGGCTCTCGCGATGCCTTTCAGCGACCATGCACGGGAAGCCATGAAGTCCGAACCTGCCCCGTGGTACGTGATGATTGAGTCTGTGGTGGGAGTCTGAAGACCCCCTATGTCAGCACGCCCGCGCGACCGCCGCGAACTGAGCTTCTTCGACCACCTAGACGAACTGCGGATGCGCATCATCCGGTCCTTCGTCTACATCTGTGTGGGCGCCATTGCAGCCTGGGCGTACCGTGACGATATCCTGGCCGTGTTGCGCTACCCTGCGGAGGAGGGTGCGCGCCGGGTGGGTGTGGAGAACCTCCCTTTCCGCGTGTTCGAGCCGGCAGCGGGGTTCACTATCGCCATCCAGACCGCGCTGCTCGCGGGTCTGATCCTGGCCCTTCCGTTGATCCTCGTCGAGATCTGGCGGTTCATCGAGCCCGCCCTTGAGGACAACGAGCGCAAGTACCTGATTGTCATCTGGCCTTTCGCAGTTGTGCTCTTCGTTGCGGGCATCGTCTTCTGTTATTACGTCTCCCCCAACGCCTACGCATTCCTGTTCCGCATGGACCAGAGCCTGGGCGTGGAGATCGAGCGCACCCTCAAGCCATACCTCTGGTTCACGATGCGCCTCCTCCTGGCCTTCGGGCTGGCATTCGAACTGCCGCTGGTGCTCATGTTCCTGGGCTTCCTGGGGATCGTCAACAGCCGGCAGCTGATGGGGTGGTGGCGGCAGGCCGTGGTGGTCATTTTCGTCTTCGCAGCCATCGTCACGCCAACCGTGGACCCCGTGAACATGGCCATCCTCGCCGGACCCATGATCCTGCTGTACCTGCTGAGCGTGGCGCTTGTGAGACTGGTGCAGCGCAAGCCTTCCGTCGAGGGAGAGAATGGGAACGCGCCCGATGACGAGACTGCCAGCGATGGGCAGCTTGACGCGGTTCCCGGCGAAGATATCTACGCCGATTACTGGGAGGGCGACGATGAGGACCACGCCATCCCCCTGCCGGAGGATACAGCAAGCGGCGGCGGGAACGAGCTCGAAGTGATCGATGAGGACGAGGGAGCCAATACGTGAGTACACCCCATGAACTGATCCAGGCCAGCGAGAGAGCTTCCGTGGACCTGACGGAGGTCGTGCGCGGCCTGGTCAACTACACTGCAAAGCACGGTCCTGATCGGCACTGGCGCAATCTCGTGGGCCTCCAGGAGCAACTGGCCGCCCGCGCCTTCAACCTCGTGGTCTTCGGCGAGTTCAAGCGCGGGAAAAGCACGATGATCAACGCGCTTATCGGCCACGACATCCTGCCATCCGCCGTGGTCCCACTCACCAGCATCATCACGGTTGTGCGGTACGGCAATGAAGTGGAGTGTCGCGTCACGTTCCAGGACGGTCGCCGCGAACAGATCCAGGTGCGCGATCTGTCCGCCTACGTGAGCGAGTCGGGCAACCCCGAGAACGCGAAGCAGGTCGCGATTGTCGAGGTGCGCGTTCCGTCGCCCCTGCTGGCATCCGGCCTCTTCCTCGTGGACACCCCGGGCGTCGGCTCAATCTACCAGCACAACACCGAGGTCACCCAGAGCTTCCTGGACCAGGTGGATGGAGCCCTTCTTGTGCTCGCGGCGGACCCGCCCATCAGCCAGAGTGAACTCAGCTTCGTGCGGGAGATTCTCGGCCGGACATCACGAATCTTCGTGGTCCTGAACAAGGTGGATCAGCTCTCCCCCACCGAGCGCGAGGAAGCGCTGGACTTCACCCGCCAGGTCCTCGCAACGGTTCTGCCGGAGGATGCGCTCGAGGTTCTGCCGGTATCCGCGCGCCACGGTGTTGAGGCGAATCGGACCGACCAGCGCAGCGCATGGGAGGCATCCGGAGTCGCCAGGCTCTCCGCCCGGCTGCAGCGTTTCGCCGAGGACGACCTGCTGCCCACGCTGCACAAGTCCATCGCACGGCGCGCCGGCGCGGTGGCTGAGGAACTCAAGCTCGCGGTGGATCTGCACCGCCGGAGCCTGGAGCTGAGCGTCGAGGAACTCAGGCGCAGCGTGAAGCTCTTCCGCTCCGAACGTGATCTGATCATGCACGAGGTGAACGACAGCAAGGTTCTGGTCCGCACCAATGTCGACCGGGTGGTGCGCACCCGCCTGCAGGAAGACTT
The DNA here is from genome assembly GCA_018056145.1 of Armatimonadota bacterium. Taxonomy (GTDB): domain Bacteria; phylum Armatimonadota; class Zipacnadia; order Zipacnadales; family JABUFB01; genus JABUFB01. The sequence goes on along the minus strand of JAGPGE010000090.1, from coordinate 3,100 downwards.
CGAAATGGCGCGCGCCGCGGGGATGAAAGACCTCAAGGCGCGCTACGCCGAATGGGCCGACGAGCCGCGCTTCTCGAGCTTCGAGGAACTGCACACGGAGCTCAATGAGTTCCTGGAAGACAACCTGCGCAAGGCCATCGCGGCGTGGAAGGATGAGGAGGAGCAGGGCAAGCTCGCGGCGGACCTTGAGGATGCGCTGAAGCGCTTCGGGGACCGCATCCAGGAGAAGCTCGCACAGGTCTACTCCGCCGCCCGGAAGCATTTCGACCTTCCCGAGCCGCGCATCGCTGACGCCCTGGTCCTGCCATCCCAGTCGAAGTTCGAGTGGCGCGAACGCTCCTGGAAAGTGCAACTCGGCACCGGGTTCAAGTGGCATTGGGCGCTGATGGGTGAGGAGCGCAAGAAGGCGGCGATGCTGCGCGAAGGGGAGAAGGTGCTCCTGCAGCAGTTCGACCAGGCCTGCGGGCGGCTGCGGTATGACTTCGAGAGCCGCTTGCGCCAGGGCGCAGAGGACTACATGGACACTCTCGTGGCTACCCTCGAGCAGGCCCTGGGTGATATCGACATCATCCTGGATCAGCTTGTGGAGCAGCGCAGGGCGGCCACTCACCGCCGCGACCAGGAGCTTGCGGACCTGGCAGCACGCGGGGAGTTCCTTGAGACGCAGCTCGAGTCACTCGAGGATATCCTCAGCGAAGGCAGCCCCGCGCGGCGCAGACGAGAGCGGCTCGTCGCCATCTACGCCGCGGCCCTGGAGGCGGAGAAGCAGCTGGAGGATGTGCTCCTGTACAGCCGGCCGCCCGTGGGCATCGCCTCGCCCCTCACCCCGTTGGACATCGAGAGCTCGAAGGCCGTGGCGATCCGCACCCGCAGGTTCCTCAAGCGGCTGCGGGAGTTCGTCGGCGAGCAGGCGTCGCGCGAACTGGAGCAGCTTGAGAGCCCCCAGCCGCCGCTCAACACCCTGGTATGGGCGCGCACGTTGATGGACCGGCTGAAGCAGATCGCGTCTGACCTCACACTGGAGCGGGTAGACGCCGAAGGCGCAGCCGACGACCCTGAGGAGGCGGGGGAACTCGAGGAACTGGCGGAGACACTGGCCCGGGTTCGCGGCGAGCTTCTGGGCATCTGGGAGGAAGCTCACGGGCGCCTTCCGCTCGCGCCTGAAGACTGACGGGCAGGCCGCTGCCTGAACAGTGTGCCCAATGAGCAGGGCTCCGGATCACTCCGGAGCCCTCGGTAGTTCTGGTTCTGCAGATGCGGTGAAAGGGTTCAGTGCCCCACGGTCTCCTCGCCGATGGCAAGCTCCGTCTGCTTGTCGAAGATGTGAGCCTTGTTCATGTCCAGGACCACCGCGAGCTTCTCATTCTCCTTCGCGATGGTGTTGCTGTCAACGCTAGCGATCAGGCTCTCCGTGCCGGTGGACAGATAGAGCACCGATTCGGCGCCCATCGGCTCGATGACCTCCACGTCCAGGTCGATGGTGTTACCCGGGGTGGGCGCCGCGACCGGCGAGATCGTCTTGTCGTAGATATCGCTTGGCCGAATACCCATGATGATCGGCTTGCCGGCGTGCTCCTCGTAGGCCGCAACACGGTGGGCCGGCAACTGCACCTTGAAAGTCCCCGCGTCCACCCATAGTTCACCATTCTGAGAGACAAGCTCGCCATCCACGAAGTTCATGGCCGGGCTGCCGATGAAGCCCGCAACGAACACGTTGACCGGGTGGTTGAACAAGCTCAGCGGCGTATCCACTTGCTGGACCACGCCGTCGAGCATGACCGCAATGCGGTCACCCATAGTCATTGCCTCAACCTGGTCGTGGGTGACGTAGATGGTGGTGATGCCCAGGCGGCGATGGAGCTTGATGAGCTCCGCGCGGGTCTGGACCCGCAGCTTGGCGTCAAGGTTGGACAGCGGCTCGTCCATAAGGAAGACTGCGGGCTCGCGCACGATGGCGCGACCGACCGCGACGCGCTGGCGCTGTCCGCCGGACAGCTCCTTGGGCCGGCGCTTCAGAAGCTGTTGGATGCCCAGCATCTCGGCGGCTTCCTCGACGCGCCGCGCGATCTCCTCCCGCGGCACCTTGCGCAGCTTGAGCCCGAACGCCATGTTCTCGTAGACGCTCATATGCGGGTAGAGCGCATAGTTCTGGAAGACCATGGCGATGTCGCGGTCTTTCGGCGCGACATTGTTCACGAGGCGTTCGCCGATGCGAATTTCACCATCGGTGGCTTCTTCGAGACCGGCGACCATGCGCAGGCAGGTGGTCTTCCCACAGCCGGACGGGCCTACGAGCACGAGGAACTCGCCATCCCGGATTTCGAGGTCCACGTTATTGACGGCAACTACATCGCCGAAACGCTTGGTCAGGCCCTTGAGTGTTACACCGGCCATCGTGGCTGCTCCTCCTGTGACTCAACTGCTGGGGGCGATTCGACTGCTCAACACAAAAACACCCGGTCGCATGAAACTCGCCGGGCACAGGCATTATAGTGGAGCCCAATCGCGGAGTCAACGACGTGCACTCCGCGGGAGGCCCGTGGCCGGAGCCTCCCGCAGAGTCCTGGATCGTCCCGATGTCCGCCCGCGCCTGCTGCTAACCACCCGTGGGTGGAGGGCTGGCGCCTTGAGGCGGGGCAGTCTGTGGTCCCGGCGCGCCGGGCGCGCCTGAGCCGGCAGGCATCGATTCGGGTGGCGGGCCCTGGATCCCGGCATCAGTCGGAGCCGCCTTGGGTGCGACAGTGAGTTTGAAGATCACGTACAGGACCACGAGTAGCACCACGATGGCAATGACGATCGCCAGTGGGCTGGCCTGCTGTTGGCGCATGGTTTCCCTCCCAGCGCAGTGATGGTGTACTCTCCGACGGGTCGTGTCCCCCTGCCCACCCCTTGCGAGCGCTCCAGCGTTTTCCGCAAGCACTATTCGCCGTCGTTCAGGCGGATTCCTCCACCGTTTTTTGAACTAATCTACAGGGGACTGTGGTAGATCCGATCCACAAGCTCCATCGTCTTCACGGCGTCGGCCAGACACGTCTCGGGCTGCTGGCCTGTCTTGACGGCGTCCACAAAGGCCCGGTTCTCCCCCTCGAATCCGTAGTAG
>JAGPGE010000815.1 GCA_018056145.1 Armatimonadota bacterium | reverse complement strand
CGCCAGAGCGTACCAGAGGGCGCGCGAGGATGCGCAGCGGCTGGATGAGGCGCTTACCGAGCTGAAAGCAGCCCAGGCGCAGCGCCTGCAGAGCGCGAAACTCGCCGCGATCGGTGAGGTCACAGCCATCGTCGCCCATGAGATTCGAAGCCCGCTGTCCACCATCGGCGGCTTCGCGAGGAGCATCGCAAGGCAGCCTGACCGGCTGGAGCGCAACGCACGCAACGCCCAGATCATTGTGGAAGAGGTGGAGCGGCTGGAGCGGATTCTCGGGGACCTGCTGGACTTCAGCAAACCCTCGGAGCCCGAACTGAGCATGATCCAGCTTGGGCCGATCCTGGAGAGCGTTGCCGAAAGCATCCGGTACGACGCCCGCGCCGAGGACGTGAAGGTTCAGCTGGATTTGGCCGAGAATGTCCCGGACGTATTGGCCGACCCCAAGCAGGTACGACAGATCCTGCAGAACCTGGTGAACAACGCGCTGGAGGCCATGCAGCAGGCCGGGACCCTCACACTGGGGCTGGCGGAGCGCAACGGCGCCGTGGAGATGTATGTGCAGGACACCGGTGAGGGGATACCCGTCGAACGCATGGAGCAGATCTTCGATACCTTCTACACGAGCAAGCCCACGGGGACGGGTCTGGGGCTGGCGTTGTGCAAGAAGCTGGTGGCCCAGCACGGGGGAGAGCTGCTGGTCGAGAGCGAGGAGGGGCGTGGGGCGCGGTTCACAGTCTCGTTTCCACACCCAACCGAGACGGAACGCGCTCTGCGTCCCGAGGACGAGATATGAAAGGCCCCTCGCGGGGCCAAATGTGGTATCCTGACGGGCGTTGCCCGGTCGTGAGCGTGGCGGAGAAAACGCGCAAGATGCGTTTGCCGGCTTGTCTTCATTGCAGCGTGGCCAGCGTCAATCCGGGCCCCATACCGGGTGGCCCGGAACCTGGCCGAAGGAGCGTGACGGCGTGCCTAGAGTGCTCATCGTAGACGACGAGGCTCACCTGCGCGACCTCTACGAGCAGGAGTTCGAGTACTACGGCTACGACGTGGTTGCTGCTCAGAGCGGACAGGAAGCCATTGCGGCGCTGGAACAGCACGACGTGGATGTGGTGGTGCTTGATATCGCCATGCCCGGCATGGACGGCATTGAGGCCCTCGCCAGGATACTCGCGGTGAACAATGAGCTGCCGGTGATTCTCAATACGGGCTATGCCAGCTACAAGGATGACTTCATGACCTGGGCGGCCGAAGCGTACGTGACCAAGAGCAGCGATGTTCGCGAGCTTGTGGATGCCGTCGCCGAGGCGCTCAAGAACCGGGGGATTGAGCCCCCCGAGCCGCCCAAGGACAACTGAGATCCATGGAGCACCGTTTGACCGGGCGTGACGCTCCCTCCAATCTGCTCGTGATGATCCTCGCCGGTGGCCAGGGACAGCGACTGTACCCGCTTACGCGGCGCAGGGCGAAACCTGCCGTGCGGTTCGGCGGAAACTACCGCATGATCGACTTCACGCTGAGCAACTGCGTGAATTCGGGAATGCGGCGCATCTTTGTGATGACCCAGTTCGCAGGGTGGTCGCTGAACCGGCACATCCGGCGCGGCTGGGCATCCATGCTCAGCGATGAACTGGATGAATACGTGGAGGTTGCTCCCGCGCAAAGGATGCACGGCGACCGGTGGTACGCGGGAACGGCAGACGCGATCTACCAGAACATCTTCCTCCTCCAGCAGGAACGCCCCGACCTGGTGGTCATCCTTTCCGGCGACCACGCCTACAAGATGGACTATCGGCGCATGGTGCGCCAGCACCTGGATGCGGGGGCTGTGCTGACCATCGCGAGTCTTAGCCTGCCGCGGGAGGCCTGCACGCAACTGGGCGTGCTCGAGGTGGACGCGGACTGGCGCATCGTGGGTTTCGAAGAGAAGCCGGATGACCCGAAGCCGCTGCCGGATGACCCTGCGCACTCCCTGGTCTCCATGGGCGTTTATGTCTGGGAGACTGAGGCCCTGGTGCGGCGCGTAGCCGATGATGCCACCCGCAAAACCAGCCACGATTTCGGGAAGGACATCATTCCGGCCATGGTCCAGGAAGGCGCGGCGGTCTACGCGCACCATTTCGACACCGGTCCCGGCGGAGCGAAGGCCTACTGGCGGGACATCGGGACGCTGGACGCGTACTGGGCGGCCAACATGGAACTGGTGGACGTGGTGCCCGAACTGAACCTCTACGACCGGGAATGGCCTATCTACACCGACCAGGTCCAGGCGCCGCCGGCGAAGACTGTGCACGCGGAACTGTGCGCAGTCACGGATTCGATGGTCTGCGCCGGGACGATCGTCTCGGGCGCCACCGTACACCGCAGTGTGATCTCGCCCAACTGCTACGTCCACAAGGGCGCGCAGGTGGTTGAGTGCGTCGTCATGGATGGCGCGGAGATCGGGCGCGGAGCGCGTCTGTTCCGGACAATCGTGGACGAGGATTGCCGCATCCCGGAGGGCTTTGCCATTGGCTATGACCGGCAGGTTGACGAGAAGCGCTTCGTCGTGTCCGAGGGCGGGATCACCGTGGTTCCGCAGGGCATGATTCTCGGCTGAACCTGGCTGGGCAAGCCGGGATGCCACCGCGTTCCGAGAGGGTGTCGCGTCTCGATGAAGGTTATGATCGCTTCGGTGGAACTGGCCCCCTTCGCCTGGACCGGGGGGCTGGGCGATGTCACGGCGGG
>JAGPGE010000089.1 GCA_018056145.1 Armatimonadota bacterium | reverse complement strand
CGTGTACATCGCCCGTAGGTCGTGGCTGAACTGCATGGCGGGGCTGACGCTGGAGGATGAGGTGGTCATCGCCCCATATGTGGTGATCAGCACGCTGCAGCACACCTTCAAGGACGGTTCCGTGCGTCACGGCGGAAGCATCGCCCGGCCCGTGCGGGTGGGCAGGGGCACGTGGCTGGCCGCCCACTCCACCGTGAAGTGTGGGGTGTCCATCGGCGCGGGGAATCTGATCGCAGCCAATTCGGCGGTGGTCAAGGACACGCCAGACCACGTAATTGTCGGCGGGGTCCCGGCCCGGGTGATCAAGGCCAACGAAGATCGCGACGCCGAGTTCTACACCCGCAGCGAGTTTGAAGCCTCCCGTGGAGAGTAGCCCCTCCTTATGCCCGACAGACCCAGGCTCGTGGTCGCGGTGACCGCATCCATCAGCACCAGCCTCCTGCGCGGCCAGCTTGCATACATGCGCGAGCGCGGCTTCGATGTCTACTTCCTGTGTTCCGGGGACGAGACTGCCCGGCAGTTCTGTGAGCGCGAGGGCGCGACGCTGCTCGATGTTCCGATGCAGCGGGAGATCTCTCCACTGGCGGACTTGAGGAGCCTGGCGGGGATCGTGCGGGAATTGCGCAGGATCCGGCCGCATATCGTGAACGCCGGAACGCCGAAAGCGGGGCTGCTGGTCACCGTCGGGGCGTGGATCGCGGGTGTCCCGTGCCGGATCTACAATATCCGCGGCCTGCGTCTGGAGACCACATCCGGGCGACTGCGGGCGATCCTCACGCTCTGCGAGAGGACCGCCGCGCGACTGGCCCACCGCGTTCTGTGCATCGGCCCCAGCCTGCTCAGGCTGTGCCGCGAACTCAACCTGTTCCCGGAGGGCAAGGGGAAGGTGCTGGGCGAGGGCAGCAGCAACGGGCTGAACACCGACCGCTTCACGCGCACTCCCGAGATAGAGCAGAGAGCCCGTCAGTTGCGGGAAGAGCACGCAATTCCGCCGCAAGCGCGCGTGTTGGGGTTTGTGGGGCGCATCGTCCCCGACAAAGGCATCGTGGAACTTGTTGATGCGTGGCGCAGGCTGCGTGAGGACTACGCGGACCTGCACCTGCTCGTGGTGGGGCCTTTCGAGGAGGGCAATCCGGCGCCACCCGATACCCGCGAGACGCTGGAGAACGACCCCCGCGTGCACCTGACGGGCCACGTCACCAACATGCCCCCCTACTACGCGGCCATGGACATCCTCGCAGTCCCGACGTACCGCGAAGGCTTCGGGAACGTGTTCCTTGAAGCCTCTGCGATGGAGATTCCGGCGGTCGGCACCCGGGTCTCGGGGTGCATGGACGCGATCGCGGACGGGTTGACGGGCACATTGGTTCCGCCGCGGGACCCGGAAGCGCTAGCGGAGGCGATCCGCGCCTACCTGGATGACCCCGCACTCGCATCCACCCACGCCCGGCAGGGGCGCGCGCGTGTGCTGCGCTCATTCCGTCCGGAAGTGATCTGGCAGAACCTCTTCGACGAGTATGTCGCACTCCTTAGGGCGCGCGGTCTGCCGACCCCGGACTGAGCCACAGGGGCGGCCACCGGACCGTTCAGATTCCCGGCATCTCGTCTGGCGTGTCGTAAGTCTTCCGTGGAGCCGCGGGCACGCCCATGGCCACACACAACGGTGGCACGTCCTTTACCGCCACCGCGCCCGCGCCGAGAATCGTCCAGTCTCCCACCCTTATGCCCTGCCTCACCGCCGCATGCACCCCGATGAATGCTCCTGTGCCGGCGCTCACAGACCCGGAGAGAGCCGCCTGAGGCATTGCGGACGCGAAATCGTGCATCACCGTGTCATGGGCGGCGGACGCCAGGTAGTACAGGAGGGTGAAGTCGCCCATGACGACCCGGGCCGAGACGATGGCCCCGGCGAGGACCACGGAACCCTTCCCGATGGTGGCGGAGCGCGAGAACTGGGCAGCCGGGTGGACCACTGTCTCCCAGGATGCTCCCATCGCGGTGAGCCGCTGGACGGCTCGGAAGCGGCTGCGTGGGTGACCGATGGCGGGGATGACCCCGACGTCCGGATGCCCGGCGATCCAATCGCCCTTGCCCACGATGGGCAGCCCGATGATCTCGGTGCCCTGCAGTTCATCCCGGTCGTCCAGGAAGCCCAGCAGATTGAGGTGCGCGCCGTCATCCATTGCGGCCTGCACTGCCTCAGCAACTTCGACGCCAAGTCCGCCTGCCCCGAGCACTACGACGTCAGCCATCAGCTCATCCCTCCAACCCGGCTTGACGAGGCCGGTTTCCTAACTGGACTCGTCTGTGTCCTGAGCCCCATCGGATTTCCCGCTCCGGGCGGAGTCGGGACTTCCCATGAACTCTTCCATGGTAGCCGATCCGGCCTGGGAGATGCCTTCGGGACGGACCACCTTCAGGAATGTGAGCGCGAGTATGCGCAGGTCGAGGAGGAGACTCCAATGGTCCACATACCACACATCATACTCGAATTTCTGCTCCCAGGAAATGGCGTTTCGACCATTGACCTGCGCCCAGCCGGTGATGCCCGGCGGGACATCGTGCCGCCGGGCCTGCTCGGGGCTGTAGCGGTCCAAGTAGGCGGTCAGCAGCGGCCTGGGGCCCACGAAGGACATCTCACCCTTGAGCACATTGAGCAACTGGGGCAGCTCATCCATGCTGGTCTTGCGGATGATCTTGCCCAGCGTGGTCAGGCGCTGTTCGTCCGGGAGCGGCTTGCCGTCAGGCCCGATGGCATCCCGCATGGTACGGAACTTATAGATCGTGAATAACCGGCCCTTATAGCCGGGGCGCACCTGCCGGAAGACCACGGGAGCCCCCATGTTGAGCCGGATGGCCAGGGCCACCAGGGCGATGACAGGGCAAAGCACCACCAGGCCGAGAGAAGCGCCGATGATGTCCAGAAGTCGCTTGATTGTACGACCCACTCTTGCTCACTCCCTGGGTTCGGCCCGCACGCCGGGGCACGGCTCTGGAGTTGTCCGCGGCTTGTTCCGCTCCGGGTCCTGCAATACCTGCCCGGGCCCGGCGGAGGGCTTGGGCGCGCTTGCCAAGGTGGGTAGATCATGGTAATCTCATGGTGTCGCCGCGGTACGCAAACGCGGGCGCATCGCATCTCCTCACGGTGTGAGGTCTGCAGCACCGCGCGTTTTGTGTGCCTGTAATCCGTGGGGCAAACGGAGTCTTTCTGCATGGAGTCTTCGCCTGAGAATCGTGTTGTTTCCGTGATTCTGGCCGGTGGCCGGGGTACCCGGATGCGCAACGATTCAAAGCACAAGGTCTGCTTCGAGGTTGGCGGAATCCCCATAATCCTGCGGGCACTGGCGAACTACCAGGCCTGCGGGATCAACCACCACATCATCGTTGTGGGCGCCCTGGGTGAGCAGGTTCTGCACACTGTGGGCGCGCGCATGCCTAATGTGAGTTTCGCCTATCAGCCCGAACCCCGCGGGACCGGAAACGCGGCCCGCTGCGGCGTGCGCATGCTCCAGGATACGGGCTACGACGGCCTCGTATTCGTGGTTGTGGGCGACCGGCTGGTGGCCCCACACATCATGCACCGCCTGGCCGATACCATGCGGGAGACCGGCAGCGACCTGGTGTTTCTCGTTGGCCGCAAGGAAGACAATCCCACCTCGGGCCGAGTCGTGTACGATGGCGATGGGAACGCGGCGGCCATCGTGGAAACCAGCGAGATCGCGCTGTCCAGCGTGGTGGCGGAACTCGAGGCGCTTTGCGAAGCCGCGGATGCCCCGGTGTCCCCTGAAACGGTGTTGGAGTGCATACGGCGTCGGTTCAGCTCGGACCAGAAGGCCCGCAAGGCCTGTGGCGAACTTTTCACCCGCTCCGCAAGCGGCGAAGCACTGGCCGCGGACGAGATGCGGGCCTTGCTGGCACCCCTGCGCGAGAGTACGACGCTCACCCTCTGGATGGACGGGGAGCCCACATCTGTCGCGGCGGCGGACGTCGAGGCCGGGGCCACCGAGGCAAATCTCTCGGGCTACCTGTTCCGCGCGGCTGCGCTCTACGAGGCGCTGGAGTCCCTGAGTTCAGACAACGCACAGGGAGAAGAGTACCTGACGGACTGCATCAAGTACATGGCTTCCTCGCGCATCAGGAATGGCCGTCCCCGGTTCCGAGTGCGCACTGTCTGCGTCGATAACCCGGATGATTCCATGGGTTTCAACACTCCCGAGGAGTTGGCCGAGATCGAGCGCAGGTTGCGTCTCGGCGAGCACGGCAGTGAGAACTGCGAGGAGCCTGAGAGTATTGAGGCCAACGGAGCGCTTCGTCCTGCCGGCGAATGGCGGCGCATTTTCACCGAGAACGGCCCGGACATGCAGGCGCTCTTCGCGACCATCTACGGCCCGGCTCCGGACCTGCACGAGGCCAAACGTGGGGAATTCCTGGCGGTGCTGGACGAGTTCATCCGGCTGCATGGCGAGGACCGCGAAGCGTTCATCGTACGGTCGCCCGGAAGGATCAACCTGATGGGGCGGCACATCGACCACCGCGGCGGGAACACCAACGTCATCGCCATCAGCGACGAGATCTTGATGGTCGCCGCACCCCGGCAGGACGACCACATCACCCTTGCGAACACGCTGGACTCGGTCTTCGAGCGCCGGGAGTTCTCCATCTCGCGCGATATCGCCTCATTAGACTGGTCTGACTGGCTGACGTGCGTGAACAGCCCGAAGACACTGGCGCTGGTCAGCGGCGGAGACTGGTCTCACTACGTGCGGGCGGCGGCATTGCGGCTGCAGGAACGTTTCCGGGGCACGCCGCTCTTCGGCGCGGACATCGTCACTCACGGGACGATCCCGGTGGGGTCAGGGCTGAGTTCGTCGTCCGCCGTGGTGGTTGGGGCGGCCGAGGTGCTTGTTGCGGTGAATCACCTGCCGGTGCGACCGAACATCATGGTGGACCTCTGCGGTGAGGGCGAGTGGTTCGTGGGCACTCGCGGCGGCGCGGCGGATCACGCGGCCATCAAGTGTTGCCGCCGGGGTCAGGTTGCTCACGTGGGTTTCTTCCCCTTCGAGATCTGCGAGTTCCTCTCGTTCTTCGAGGGCAAGTCGGTGGTGGTCTGCAATTCCGGTGTGCAGGCGAAGAAGAACCAGGGCGCCCGGTACACCTACAATAAGCGCGTGCTGGAGTACGTGGCGGGCGAGGCGATCATTCGCCAGCTGATGCCGGAGTTCGCGCCATCGATCCACCATCTGCGGGACGTCCGCCCCGAGAACCTGGGCATCAGTCTGGTCGACCTGTACGAAATCCTGAAGCAGATTCCCATCGAGATCACGCGCAAAGGGCTATTGGAGCGTTACGGACCATTCGACGCCGAGGCTACGCGGAAGATCAAGGACCTGTTGAACACGCTGGGCGACGGGGAAGTCGTCCTGAACATTCGCGGGGTGGTTCTCTACGGGCTCGCGGAGGTGGAGCGCGCCAAGCGGTGCATCGAGCACCTGCGCTCCGGCGATGCGGAAGGTTTCGGCCGGCTGTGGTTCATCTCCCACGACGGCGACCGGGTCGTTTCCCACGACGATCATCTGCGCGAGGTGCCCTGGGAGTACGAGGTGAGTGACGACTACTTGGACGCACTCACCGCCGATCTGCGCAGCGGCGAGCCGGAGCGCATCGCCCGCGCCCAGATCCACCTTCAGCCCGGTAAGTACGCCTGCAGCACCCGTGAGATCGACCTGATCGTTGACATCGCCCGGAGACAGCCGGGCGTTCTGGGCGCGCAGATTGCGGGTGCGGGTCTAGGCGGCTGCTGCATGGTTCTTGCCGACGACGACGCCTGCGAACCGCTGATTGCCGAACTGGCAGAGCACGGATTCGCCGCAAAGCGCTATTGCTCGGTCGAAGGTGCGGGAATCATCAGCCCGGGGGAAGCCGAGGGGGTCTGCAAGCCATGATCCGCGTGGGATGCGTCGGTTGCGGGGCATGGGGGAAGAACCTGCTGCGCGTGTGGAACGAGACCGACGGCGCACAGTTGGTCGCGGTTGCGCGGTCCGATGCGGCGCGTCTCGGCCAGGTGCTGGAGCAGTACCCTTCCGCGAGGGGCTTTGCGACCTCTGAGGAGCTTGTGGCGGATCCGTCCATTGATCTGGTGTCCATTGCTACGCCGCCATCCACTCATTATGAGATCGCGCGGCAAGCTCTGCTGGCGGGCAAGCACGTGTTCGTCGAGAAGCCCATGTGCCTCGACCCCGGCGAGGCCCGGGCGCTGGCGGAGCTTGCCGATGAGACGGGCCGAGTGGTCATGGTCGGGCACCTGATGGAACACAGCGGGCCCGTCCGGGCAATCCGGGAAGTCATCGATTCCGGGCGGCTGGGCGAGCTGCGGCACATGCACTTCCAGCGCCTCAAACTCGGCCGGGTGAGGCGCGAGGAGAACGTGCTGTGGAGTTTCGCGCCTCACGACCTGTCCATAGCCAGCTACTGGCTCCAGCGGGTGCCCCGGACCGTGCAGGCCGTGGGGCACTGCTACATCCAGCCGGATGTCGAAGATATCGTGTTCATGGACTGCTGGTACGAGGATGGCGTCTCCCTGCACGTGCATGTATCCTGGCTGCACCCGGAGAGCGTACGCAAGGTTGTGGTCGTAGGCTCCTCGGGCATGGTCATCTGGGATGACATGGCGTCCGGGCAGAAGGTGCATTTCTCGGCGTCCGGCATCGGAACCGATCTAGGTAACATAGAGTCTGAAACTGAGCCGGTTGTTTATAGCGCCACCCAGCCTCTGCAGGCCGAGTGCGCCAGTCTCATCTACTGCATCGAGTCGGGCCAGCGCCCGGTGAATGATGCCTGGGACGGTGTCCGGGTGGTGGAGATGCTCGCCGCCGCCGACCGGTCCCTTCAGACGAACCAACCGTCCACACTCACCTAAGCGACCGTTCCGCCTTTCGCTGTTGGCGGGACAGCGCTTCCGCTGCCCAGATCGCGGCCACCCAGGGGGTCCCCATGGCAACGTTCCTCGTCACAGGCGGCGCCGGGTTCATCGGCTCCAACATCACGCGCGCATTGCTCGAAGCCGGCGACACCGTACGGGTACTCGACAACTTCGCCACCGGCCGACGGGACAACCTCTCCGGCATCGAAGAGAGCGTCGCCCTGTTCGAGGAGGACATCCGAGACCTGGAGGCGATCCGCCCGGCCTTCGAAGGGGCCGACTATGTTCTCCATCAGGCCGCGCTGCCCTCGGTGCCGCGTTCGGTCAAAGACCCCGTGTCCACGACGGAAGCGAATGTGAATGGCACCCTGAACGTGCTCATCGCCGCCAGGGACGCCGGCGTGAAGCGGGTCGTCATGGCCTCCTCATCGTCGGTATATGGCTCCAATCCAGAACTGCCGAAGCACGAGGGCATGCGGCCGCTGCCGATTTCGCCGTACGCTGCTTCGAAGCTCGCGGATGAAGCCTATGCGGCATCATTCACCCACGTGTACGGTCTCGAGACCGTCTGCCTGCGGTACTTCAACGTTTTCGGGCCGCGCCAGGACCCCACGTCCCAGTACGCCGCGGTGATCCCGCTATTCGTCACGCTCCTGCTCAGAGGCGAGCGCCCGACCATCTTCGGCGATGGCGAGCAGTCGCGGGATTTCACCTACGTCGCCAACGTGATCCAAGCCAATATCCGCGCGGCCACATCGCCGGGCGGGTCTGGGCAGGCTTTCAACATCGCCTGCGGATCGCGAATCAGCCTGAACGAGCTGCTCGCGCATCTCAATGACATCATCGGGACGAACATCGAACCGATCTACACGGAGTCCAGGCCCGGCGACGTGAAGCATTCGCTCGCGGACATCTCGGCCGCTCGCGAAGCCTTCGGTTACGACCCGCAAGTGAGCACGCGCGAAGGTCTCGAGCACGTAGTCGAATGGTACCGGCAAGCCGGTGGCTGAACTCCATCCGGGCCACGGTCCGGTTGCGCTCAAAGACGCACAAACGAGGAGCATGCAATGATACGCCTGGGCCTGATCGCCGTTCTGCTCGGGGCGGCGGTCGCAACTGTCGCGCCGGCTGCGGATCTGGTCAATGACACCTACGTCCTGCGGGCCGGCGACACCATCGCCGTGACCGTCTGGAACCACCCCGAGTTCTCGATGACCGGGGTACAGATCCGTCCCGACGGCAAGTTCATGCACCCCTATGCGGGCGAGATCCTGGCTGCCGGGAAGACGCCGGGGAGGCTTGCCGGGGAACTGCGCCAGGCGCTTCTCAAGGAACTGCGCAGTCCCGTGGTGTCGGTTGACATCGTGGAGTACCGCGAGGACCGGGTGTTCGTGGTCGGCGCCGTCAAGAACCCCGGCTCTTACCTGATGCGCGAACCCTTCACCGTCCAGCAGGCGCTTGCCAGTGCGGGCGGCGCTACTCCCACCGCGGATATGTCCAGTGCGCTTCTCATCAGCCCCGCGGGGGAGCGCACCACGGTGAACCTCGCCGCCGAGATGTCCGTGGACCCCGCTGCACCGCGCACGCCAGTCACTGGCGGCTCAACCCTCATCCTGTATGAACGCCGGGAGGAGCGGGTCGCGGTCCTGGGCGCTGTGCAGACACCCGGTATGTTCCAGATTCCCGAACAGGGCCTGCGCCTGCATGACGCCCTGGCGCTGGCGGGCGGCTATTTGCCCAGTGCCGACCCCTCCCAGGCCAAGTTCACCCGCGCCGGGAGCGACACAACCGTCGTCGATCTGCGCCGTATCGCCGAAGATATCAATGATCCCGCGAACCTGAGTCTCGTGGACGGCGATGCCATTCTCGTGCCTGTGGCGGTACCGCTGACTGTCGCGGTGTTGGGGCAGGTAAATGAGCCGGGCGTCAAGACGCTGAACCGCGACAAGGTGACGCGATTGTCAGACGCCGTGGGTATGGCCGGCGGCGTCACGGCGGTGGGCGACCCCTCGGCTGCGTCACTGTTGCGGGCGGACGGGACCATACTCAAGGTCGCTCTCGACCAGGTACTCAGCGGGCAGCAGGGCGCGGCGGATCTCGCCCTTGCATCGGGCGACACCCTGTTCATTCCCGACCTGCCCGACTACACGGTACTGGGCACCGTGCAGGCCCCCGGGCGACACACGCTCATGCCAGGCACGCGAATCTCCACCGCAATCGCCGCTTCGGGTGGCCTGTCGGGCGATCCGCGCCGCGCCGAAGCCTCGATCATCCGGCAGGATGGATCAGTGATCCCGGTTGACCTGCGCGGGGTGCTCGACGAGAGGAAAGCCGACGCCGACATAGCCCTTGCCCCTGGCGACATACTGCTGGTTCGAACATTGGACCGCGGCCAGGTTGCCGTTCTCGGAGCCGTAAGGGCGCCGGGTCGCTACCCTCTGGGTGAAGCGCGCAAGCTGGTTGATCTCATCGCAATCGCGGGGCTGACCAGTGAGACCTCCAATGTGGCCGATCTGATGCGCGACGATGGCACGCTGGTGTCCATCGATCTCGATGCGGTGCTCATCGATCGCAAGCCCGAACTCAACATTCCCCTGCGCGACGGCGACACGCTGGTGGTCCGGAGCGCTGCCCTGAATGTCTCGGTGTTGGGCGCTGTTACGCAACCCAACCGATACGCCATGCGCCGCGGGAATCGGTTCGCCGATGCTCTCGCGGCGGCGGGAGGCCTTACTGCCAATGCGGACCGCAGCAGGGCGAAGGTCATCCGGATGCGCGGGGAGACCCTGGTTGTCGACCCATCACTGGCGATGTCTGGCGACGCGCCCGGAGCCAACCCGGTGCTTGAGGATGGCGACATCATCGTCATCGACACCGCGCAGATCCGTGTGGCGGTGCTGGGCGAAGTGACGCAGCCCGCACATGCGGGACTGCGGCCCGGGGCCCGGGTGTCGGACGCCCTGGCAACGGCCGGTGGGCTGGCTCCCGGTTCGAGGGCCCAGTCTGCCAAGCTCATGCGGGCGGACGGAAGCGTGGAGAATGTGGACCTGCGCGCTATCCTGCGCGACGCTAACGCAGCCGCCAATATCACGCTTCGCGAGGGCGACACGATCCTGGTGGAGACCGCGGACCTGCAGGTTGCGGTATTGGGTGAGGTTGCCGTTCCCGGGCACCGGCGTCTGCTCGCGGGTTCCAGAGTATCCGATGCGCTGGCTGCGTCGGGGGGCCTTGCAGCAGGCTCCCGCGCGCAGTCGGTCAGCGTTCTGCGGCCCGATGGAAGCACGGTCGAGGTCCCTCTCGCAGATGCGATGAGCGCGCCCGATTCCGTGCGGAACCTGGTGCTGCTCGACGGTGATACGCTGTTCGTCGAGACAAAGACCGTGGGTGTCACGCTTCTGGGCGAACTGGCGCGGCCCGGGTATCTGGAGTTGCCGCCCGGATCGAAGCTCTCCGATGCCCTCGCAGCCGCAGGAGGCACGAAGAGCGAGAAGCCGCTCAAGCCCGCCAAGCTGGTGCGCCGGTCGGGTGAGACCGCTGAAGTCGATCTGGCAGCGGTGCTTGACCGTCTCGATCCGGATGCGAATCTGGTCCTGCTCGACGGCGACACGGTGATCGTCAGCGCCGAGGAGCGTGCCGAGGTCGCGGTGTTGGGGCAGGTCACCACCCCGAGCAAGGTGCGGGTTTTCGCAGGGTCGCGCGTGTCGGATGTGATCGCCGGAGCCGGTGGACTGGCTGCGAGCGCGGACGCCGCGACCGCCACCCTCATGCGTGACGATGGCACCGTTGTTTCAGTGGATCTGGACGGGATCTTCGTGCGCAATGACCCGGCCGCGAACATTGCGGTCCGTGGCGGCGACACCCTGGTGGTCGGCACGTCGTTGCGCGGATTCGCTGCCGTGGTTGGCGCCGTACGCAATCCGGGCCTGTACCCCGTGCACACCGGGGACCGCCTGTCCGATCTCTACGCAAAGGCCGGAGGCGTGACCAGTGACTCCGAACCCGAGCGGGCAGTGCTCCGCCGGGCTGACGGCACACAGTCCGAGGTCGACCTCCTGGAATTGGTAAGCGGGGCAGGTGAGAACCTGGCGCTGGCCAAGGGTGATGTGCTCTTCGTTCCCACGCGCACCCATGGCGATGTCGCCATTCTCGGCGCGGTCACCATGCCGGGCCGCTATCCGGTTGGGCGAGGGGAGCGGTTCTCGGCCGCCGTGGCGCGCGCAGCCGGTCTCAGCGTGCCGGGGGTCGGGACGGCCACGCTCATGCGCGCCGATGGCGCCTTGACCACCATCGACGTTCCAGCGGCAATGGCGCGACCCGGCAGCGATGCCGACCCGGTGATCCTGTCGGGTGATACCATCGTCGTCAACGCGCTCGACCCCGTGACGGTCGTGGGCGCGGTGCAGCAGCCTGGCACCTACGCGCTGAGCGGTGAGGGGCGAGTCTCGTGGGTCCTCGCGCGCGCGCTCGGGGTCAAGGACATCGCTGCTTTGGACAAGGCATCCATCACCAGCAAGGACGGCACCAGGCGGCAGGTTGATCTTCGGCCCATTCTCCAGGGAGAAGCGGGGGCGGTTGATCCAGAATTGAAGCCTGGCGACACCCTTGTGGTGCCCGCGGCTGACTACCGGGTCTCGGTTGTGGGGCATCTCAACCGCCCCGGTCGCTTCCCGTTCCAGCCGGGGGCCCGGGTCCTTGACGCGATCGCGCTGGCCGAGGGAATCTCCGAAACAGCGCGCGCGGACAAAGCCACAGTCTTGCGCGATGGGCAGAGCATCGAGGTTAATCTGGCGCAGATCCAAAGCGACCGGAGCGATGAGCAGAATCTGCTCCTGCAAGACGGGGACACGGTGGTTGTAGGCAGTCTCCAGTTGCCAGAAGTGGCCGTGCTGGGGCAGGTAGCTCGGGAGGGGCACTATACGCTGCGATCCGGCGCGAAACTGTCCCAGGCCATCGCCCAGGCCGGCGGTTTCACGAGCATGGCGGACACTGACCACGTGAAGCTCGTGCGCAATGGGGAGCAGCAGTTCATTGATCTGTCCATGATCGAGCGTGGGGCCGAGCTTCCGGCCGACCCGCAGCTGCAGGATGGGGACCTGATCATTGTTCCGGAGTCGATGCAC
>JAGPGE010000088.1 GCA_018056145.1 Armatimonadota bacterium | reverse complement strand
TCGCGTTGTCTTCCGGCTTGATCCAGTTGTGCCGCGTGCTGGCCCACTCCACCATCTCGAAGTGTTCCTTCTCGTCGGTGAACTCCTTGGTGATGCGGGCCATGGTGCGCTCTGGCAGCGGGTCCACGCGCAGGCTCTCGAACCCGATACCCTCAGGCCTCTCGGCGTACAGGCCCACGCCGCCTGAGAGCGGTTGCGGCGGGATGCAGTCCACTATTCGCCGCCCTCCGAGCAGGCCGGCGATGTACCCGGCCTCCACCACCACGCTGGCGGTGTACTCAGCCGGGAGCCCCTCGGCAATTGGAGCCTCCGCGAGGACGGACTCGCTGCCGTCTTCGGCAATCTGCACGATCTGCGCCTTGCCCGGCGCGGACCAGCGGAACAGCGTGCTCGCAATCGGTCCGGTGTGGGCCACTGACAGGCCGCAGGACGCCGCGGACCCTTTCACGCGCGCGGTCACCGAGTAATCCGACCAATCCGCCGGGCCCGTTGACAGGCGATTGACGCCCTGGCCGACAGGTGTTGCGGAGCCTTTGGCGATGGTCCAGTTTCCGGACGAAGACAGCCACTTGCCGGGCTCCTCGGCGTCGAACTCCTCCACTAGGTTACTCCAGTCGTGGACGTGCATGTCATCGAACCACGCGCCGTCCTTGCCATCGACATAAAGGCCAACAGGGCCCTGGCCGAAGAGGGGAGAGGCGCCTTCGAGCATGAACTGGCCGTCCACGTAGCAGAAGATACGCTCGTCGCAGACGCGCACGGTCAGCCGGTACCACTGGTCGGGGAAATGCCCGCCGGGGCGCTGGGCCAGAGTCTCGACTTTGCCGTCCACTACGGCGTCCAGGCGCAGATACGCCCCGCCCGGATCAGCGGTGAAGCGGTTGTCCCAACGAAGCAGCAGGTAGTTCTCGGCGTCCTGCACGTAGAATGCCAGCCCGAAGACAGTGTCCGTGCCGCGTGACCGGGCAGCCAGTGAGTATTCGCAGTTGCGCCAGAACCAGTCCCCGAGACGCGCAAGACCGGGGCCTTCGGAAGTCCCGAAATAACTGAAAGCGTTGGTGGTCTTGTCGGCCTGCATCTGGCCCGCCTGGCGGTCTTCCCGGAGGCTGATCAGTTCCCACTTGCCGCTGAGGGCTTCCCACCTGGCCTGCTCGGCCTCTTCCTCTTCCGTGCGCTCGAAAGTGTCATCCGCCTCGATCTCCCCCACCGGCTGAACCCACGTGTCCTGCACCTGAACACCGGCCGGCGCCTCATAGGCGATCACGGGCCCGCCGGGGGTGCTGTCGAAGGCGCGAGTGATCACCCGTCCACCGATGATGCAGGCCATTCGCCACGCCCCGCGGTGCAGAGAGAGCTGGACCTTGTCTCCCGGCTGCATGCCGGGCAGGTCACCGGGGATCCCAAGAGGGGTCTCAGCCCCGTTTTCCACGCGGGAGAAAGACGCCTTGCCCTGATGGACTGTCAGTAGGTGGTAGCTTGTGGGGCTTTCGGGCTTATCCGCGCCGAACATCACCCGCAGTTCCAGGCGCGACGGGTCCTGGACGGTGAACTGCGCGCCCATCGCGAAAGAGCCCTCGCCTTCGCTGTCAACGACTTCCCAGGCCAGGGCGAACTGGGTCGCGATGAACAATGCCCATGCTGCAACGCCGGCGATTGCTGTGCGGCGAATACCGATCATAGATTCCCGACGTTCCTCGTATGCGTCGTTCTCCACGGTCCGAAGCCTATCGGCCTCTTGCAGCAAACCCCTCGCGCCCGTGAGTGTGGGCGCAAGGGGCTCGAAGACAGACGCGTGGGCGCTTCGTCAGCATCCGGCAGACGGGGCCGCGATGCGTAGATTGGCCGGCTGTGTCCCAGCTACTTCACGATTGCTTCGCGGGTCTCGTCCTGGACGCGTACCGGGACCCAGCGGTTTTTTGGCTTGGTTGTAAGCATCCACTGGTCCAGCTTCGCCCCGTCCTCCCGGTTCTGGAAGCGGATCGTGTGGACGCCTTCGCTCAGGCGAATAGTCGGGCCGGCGACCCAGTGCCACTTGCGGAATGTCTGGTCGGTCACATAGGGAGTCTTCGTGTTGACGCTTGTGCTGTCCACGAGAACGAAAAAGGAATTGCCGCAGGCGTCATGCCAGTAGGCGCGCACCCACAACTGGTAGGTTCCGGCCACCCCAACCCTGATCTTGTAGACCGCGTGACCGTCGTCTCCAGGTCCCGTTTCGGTGGTTGCGTGAGGCCTGCGCAGGGGTATTTCCACGCAGTAACCCTTAGATGCGGTGCTGTCGGCTGTCTTGGCCATGGACGGCTTGATGCTGCTGTAGCTCTCGCCCTCCACAACAATGTCGGCCGACCAGGCGGCAGACACCCCGAGCACGAGCAACGCGATGACGACACCGGCGGTGGTCCTGTGAGCCATGACTGTTCCTCCCGGTCCTGCTTAGCCTTGCCGGGCATTGTCGGAAGACTCCTGGCCCCCGTGCGCGGTCGCCACCACAGTAATGGCGAACACCAATGCCCAGATGATACACGAACCTCTGACGAACAGACTGGTGAAAAGGTTTGCCAGCGCGATTCCCATTACGGACGCGGGCAGACCGATTGCAAGCCCAAGCTGCAGTCTCTCCCCGGCCCGCAGCCACAGGCGCGTTGCCCTGCGCCAGTGCCATGCGAGGGCCGCGATCAGGGCCACCAGCCCTCCGAAGCCCATGGACGCCCCAACCACGAGATACAGGTTGTTGGTGTCGGGCTCCGACTTCTTCACGTTCGGCAGGCTGCCGTAGTAGACCGCCTCGCCGATCCGGCGCTGGTAACTGCCCGCGCCCACGCCGAGCGCGACGTTATCCGACATCATCGCCAGCGCGGGCTGCCACTCGAGCCAGCGCTTCTTGACGACCAGCACATCGGGCCCGGTCTCCGGTGGCATCTCTGAAGCTTCCGGGTCTTCCGGCGCTTCATCGCCTTCGGGCAAGTCCATTGTGGCTTCCAGCTTGTACAGATCCTCGCGTTCGAACGGATCCAGCAGTTCTGTCACATTGGCTGCGCGGTTCCGCGGGACCGCCAGGGTGACCAGCACCGCGAAGGCCACCAGCGCGGGGGCCAGAGCGGTCCTGTACCATCGGCCTCGCAGGAACGCGACCCACGCCACGAGGCCTGTCATGATCCAGACGTGCGGCGGGCCTAGCATGGTCAGAGCCGCTATCCCGAAGAGGCAGGTCGCCCAAGCTTTCAAGCCGCTGGAACGGTCGTAGATGAAGAACCCGAAAAGGAGCGGCACCACCATTACCAAGAACGCGCTGTATACATTGCGGTTCCCAAAAGAGGCTTTCACCTGGGTTACGTCGCTCCGGGTGATGTAGTCGATCAGGCCCCACAACACGACCCCAGACGTCGCCGCGAGAAGGACCAGAAACGCGCGACGCAGGCAGGCACGATCCTTGAAGGCGTCCACGAAGATCATGTACGCGCCCACGAAATAGAGGCCAAGCTGGGCGACCTCGATGATCCCGTTCTTCACCCCGGACAGGGAGATCGCGCCGGTGGCGTCGGTGGCGGCGACGGATATGGACAGCGCGCCCACGGCGATCCAGGCGAGGATCGGTTCACACGGCCAGGGCAGCTCTCTCAGGCCCCGGCGGCGCAGGGAGACTGCCAGCCAGACCACGAACAGGCCCGCACAGAACACATCAGCCACGGCGATGAACGGGCCGTAGCGCGGGTGGCCTACGTAGCCGATCTGCGAGCACGACAGGACGATCAGAATGAGGGCAGCCAGTTCCAGCCCGGTCATCCCGCTCGCGGCGCTTTTCGTCTGGGGCGCTGTGTTGTCAACCATATTGCGCTGGATGGTGCTCCCTTCCGCGAGAATCTACTGCATGGGGAACGCCAGGTTCCGCAGGAATGCCAAGATGAGTGTGATTCCAATGTACAGGTGGGGCAGGCGATAGACGCCAGGGCCTCCGCCGATGCTGAGCAGTACTCCGGCGATGATTCCCGCCTGGGCCGCGCGCAGGATGGGCCGCAGGGACTCGGCGAAGAAGAGGTCATGCGGTCCGTGGAGCATGAAATAGCAGAAGAGCGCGATCGCGGAGACCAGCGCGACCGCTATCCCTACCGAGTTGCGATAGGGGGTAACCCCCAGCGGTAACTGGCCCCCGCCGCCGACGAACAGCAGCCAGGAGGCGAGCATGATGGCGGCGCCGACGATGGCGATGCTCGGGTAGGTGGAGGTGAAGACCTCGGGCAGTTCCTCGCCGAGTCGCGGGATGTTGGCAAGCTGGGGCTCGTAACAAAGCTGGAAGACCATCAGTCCGCCGAGGGCGAGGAGCACCCTCACAGGGGAGCGCACCGCGGTCCCGGCGCCTCGCCTCAACCCGCAGTAGATGAGCCCAGCGCCTACCAGGAGCATCGCCGCCCACTGTGGCATAGTGACGATGGTGCTCTGCCAGCCTGTGTAGACCGCCGAAAAGCACACGACCGCCATGCCCAGGTGGATGCCCAGCGCGGCCGGCAAGGCCTGAACAGCGGCAACTCGTCCGTACGCGCGTTCAATGCGCTCACGTTCGTCGTAGGCCATGGAATGCACCGTTGAACTGGTTGGTTGCGCGGCAGGTCACGGCGGCGGCGTTGATCGGGATGGCGTTACGCCCCGGTGGTGATTGCGCCGCGTGGGACACTGCACACCGTGTCGTAGCCCAACCGCGTCCTTAATGCTTCGACAACTAAGTGCTGTAGTTGGTTGCGGTCCACGGGCGCGCCCAGCTCGCGCTCGAGGGTGGTCATCTGCACGCCCTGAATGCCGCACGGGACGAAGGCGCTGAAGACCTCGAGGTCGCAGTCGACATTGATCGCGAAGCCGTGGTAGGAGATCCAGCGCCTCACCGCGACGCCAATGGATGCGGTCTTGCGGTCTCCGATCCAAACACCGCGCAGCCCGGCCCTCGAGCGCGCATCCAGGCCTAGTTGCGTCAGGGCGTCCACTAGTGCTTCCTCGAGGGTCTCGACGTACTCGTGCAGGCCAAGGTCGCGGGCACGCAGGTCAACGATCGGGTACCCGACGAGCTGTCCGGGGCCGTGGTAGGTCATGCGTCCTCCGCGGCTTACGGGGACCACCTTGAGCCCGAACGCCGACAGACACGCAGCCTGCTCCAGCTCATCGGGCAGCGTTGCGCGGCCGGCAGTGACCACGGGATCATGTTCGGTGACGATGAGCGTGTCGCCGATGTCGCCCCGGCTGCGGGCGGCTACTGCGGCGGACTGCAACTCCAGCGCGTCAGCGAAAGGGAGTCTCCCGGTCTCGAAGACTCCCAACGTGGACTGGTCCTGCGGCAAAATGGCCACTCTCCGTCCCGTGTCGGCGTTGTCCGGCGGTCAGGTCTGGCTGCGTCGATTTCGCCGGCCGCCGGCCGATCTCCTCCCCGCAAACACGGCTCTTGCAGGGGACCTATCGTTCAGCCGGGCGTGCCGCACGCATCATAGGCATTCAGGGCGGCCTGCAGGCAAGTCGTCACGCCCCTCAGGCCGCAGGTGGTCAGGGTCATCAGTACCGCGCCCTTCACCTCGTCACGGGTGGCCCCCGCAAGCCTCGCCATGGGAGCATGTAACCCGACAGCGGTTGCGTCCCCCGTGGAGGCCTTCAGGGCGATGTAGATGAGTTGCTTGGTGCGGCCGTCGACGCCCCCGTAGCCGATCAGACTCTTGATCAGTCCTTCGAAGCCGGCGGCGACTTCGGGCGCTTCTTGCTGGAACACGTCCATCGGGTTGAGGTCTTGCATGGTGCGCTCCCCCGGTCTTCGCTGTGGTGGCGGTCCGCATCGGCATCATACGCGACCAGCCACTGAGAGGGAAGGTTTTCGTTGTCGGCCGCAGAAGGGAACCCGCGTTCCGGCGCGGAAGTAACATATCAGCCGAAAGGCCGAGGCAATAACCCGAAGGAGGGATGGAGCATGGCCTTCATGCCTGCTCTCGCGCAGTTCATCGACTTCCAGGACCCCAAGGCATGTGCGAAGGTCCGGGCAATCAAGCGCAGCGAGATCACGAAGCACAAGAACAAGGACTTCAAGATCAAGGTGATCGAGACCACCGAGGAGTTCTACGCCGCCTTTGCGATGGATATCGTGACGCGCATCGTGCAGGCACGCGAGGAAGCCCGGCCTTGTGTGCTGATCCTGCCCGTGGGCCCGGTCCCGCAGTACGCCATCGCCGCCCGGATCATCAACGACCTGGGGATCGACTGCTCGCACCTGGTCACGTTCAACATGGACGAGTACGCCGACGAAAACGGGCAGACGGCTCCGCCGGAATGGGAGGGCAGCTTCGCCACAGCGATGATGGCCAACTTCTTCGGCAGGATCAAGAAGAAGCTGCGGCCGAAGGACGAGAACATTCACTTCCCGAACACCGCGAACATCAACGACTACTCGAAGATGATCGCGGACACCGGCGGCGCGGACTGCTGCTACGGCGGGATCGGCTGGTGCGGGCACATTGCCTTCTGGGGATCCAGCCTGGGGCACAACTACGCGAACCTGACCGAGTGGAAGAAGGCCACGGCGCAGATCGTGGAACTCACGCCGATGACCATCATGCAGAATGCCCTGCACTCCTTCGGCGGCGACTGGAGCTGGGTTCCGCCCAAGGCCGCGAGCATCGCCCCGGCGGATATCCTCGGCGCGAAGCATCGCAGTTTCTGGCTGGACGGCATGTGCGGCCCCGGGACGCCCATGTCCTGGCAGCGGTTCATCGCCCGGCTCGTGGCGCATGGCCCGGTGACCAGGTTTGTGCCGGGCTCCATCCTGCAGACCGTGCCCACGGACTACACCCTCCTGGCCGGTGTTGCGGACGATGTGAAGATCGACATGTCGTAGTGCGTCTCGGTGACTGACCCTCACGGCGCACCGGATCTCGACGTCAGGGACCGGTGCGCCGCGTTGTGGTAGAATGTGGCGGATCGAACAGCCACCCGCGGGGGCACTGCTCTCGGCACAGCCAGGGTAGTGCTTCGAGTGCGCGGACGTGCCCCACACCCACGGCCGGGAGACCTGTCCATGGACGAAATCACCATCCTGCACATGGCCGACTGCCATCTCGGCGGTTCCGGCCCGGCTTTCGGCGAACGGGTCCGCAGGCACCAGCAACTGCTGATTGATGCCTACGCCCGGGCCCTGGAGATCGCGCGGGTCGAGCGAGTGGACGCGGTCTGCATCGTCGGCGATCTCTTCTACAACCCCCGGCCGTCGGAGCGGACATTCGCGGCAATGCTGGACGGCCTGCGCAGCCTGCGCGATGTCTCCCCGCCGATCCCCTGTTTCATCCTGCCCGGGAATCACGACTGCGTGGGGCCGGCCAGCATCTGGCATCGGCCTGAACTCAGCCTTGAGGGCGTGTATGTGTGGCGGGAGCCAGGATCGGTGCGTCTGCCGGACGGTTCGGCGGCCTTCCACGGGAACCCTCAGCCCTGCGACGTCGCCAGTCACGTCCCGCTGGCAGGTCTGGAGCCGGACCCCTCGGCGCGCTTCAACGTAGCCCTGGCTCACGGCGCGGTGGTGATCCCCGGTCTGAACGAAACCGAGGCGTGGCGCATTGAGACCGACCAGATCGCCGGGTGCGCCATGGATTACGTGGCCCTGGGCCATTGGCACGATGCCGGCGACTACAGCGCCGGAGGCGTTCCCGCGCATTTCCCGGGCGCCACGGAGATTGTGAACGTGGCCCAGCGCGACCCCGGTGGGGTGTACCTTGTGACCCTGGGGCCGAACGGCGTGCGCCTCCGGCGCGAGCGCACCGGAGTGCTGCGGACCGAAACGCTGGAGTTGAGCCCGGAACTGCAGCCAGACGAGCAGGCGGTGTACGGGGCGATCCGGGCGATGTCCGACGAGAACCTGCTGCTGGACGTCGTAATCAGCGGCCTTGCCCCGGACGGCTTCACGCTGGATCTGGCGAGATTGCAGGAGGAGCTTGAGCCGGGCTTTTTCCGGCTGCGGATCAAGGACGAGACCGTGCCGGTGATCAGCGAGCTTGACCCGCACAGCGCGCGGTCGCAGATGATCGCCGCACGGGCGGTGAGCCTGTTCCGGGAGCGCATCGAGCAGGCAGTTGCACAGAACGACACCGAGGCCGAGAGGTTGGCCACGAAAGCCATGCAACTGGCGCTGGCGCTTTTCCAGGGTAAGGATGTGCTGCCATGATCCTGCGGCGCATTCACGTGCAACGCTACCGGGGCCTGGACGATTTCTCGGCGGACTTCACGCCGGGGCTCAATGTGGTGCGCGGACCAAACGAGGCGGGGAAGAGTACCCTCCAGGCGGCAATCATCTCGCTGCTTTTCGACAAGCCAGCGCTGGCGCCCACCGCGCTGAATGCGGTTAAACCCTGGCGCACCGACGCCGCGCCGACGCTGAGTGGGGTCATCACTGTCAACGGTGACGAGTTCCTGCTGACTAAGGACTTCGAAGCGCGCACAGGCCTCCTCACTCTGCCCGACGGCACCAAAATCACGGATGAGAGAAAGATCCTGGCGAAGATTGCCGAGATTTCCGGAGTCGACAGCCAGGAGTTGTACCGAGCCACTGCTTGCCTTCAGCAGCAGCAGTGGGCCCAGGTCGTCGCCGGACAGGTGCTCCAGGAGTCGCTTCAGCAGAACCTTACCGGCGGTGCGGAGGGCGCCCAGGCTCAGGCGATCCTGAGGGCCCTGGACAAAGCCATCAAGGACCTGGAATTGGGGCGCCGCAGGCCCTCGATCAACACCGGCGCGCTCAAACAGGTTGAGGATGAGATTACCCGTGCAACCGGGGAGCTTGACCGGGCGCTTGAGGAGTACGACAGGGCTCGCCGGGGGCGTCTCGAACTCGAGGAGGCGAACGCGCAGGCCGAGGCTATCGAGCGCGAACTCGCGGAGGCCGAGGCGCTGGAGGGGCGGGTGGCGAAGGCGCTGGAACTGGAGCGACAGGCCAGCGAGCTGCGCAAGCAGGCAGACGGCATTGAACAGCGCCTGGGGCGGATCACCCAACTGCAGCGGGACATTGCGACCCTCGAGCGCGGACTGGCCGACAGGCCCAACGTTGAAGAGACGCTTGCGGCCGAGGTGAGCAGTTGGGCCACGCGCATGAAAGAGCGCCAGGAGGAACTGGACCGGGACCGCGCGGACTTGCGCGCCATGGAGGACAACCGCAAGCGCCTCGAGAGGGAGCTTGCGCGACTGCCGAAGAGCGCGGTGTCGCGCGAGCAGATCGATCAAGCGCGGCGGCTGCGGGCAGACCTGGATCACGCCCGCACGGAAGCCGCCGAAAACGCGCGCCAGGCGGCGGATTGCGCCCGGCAGATCGCCGAAGGAGCGCGCCAGATCGCGCCCAGGAAAGCGCTGATCATCGCCGGGGCCATCGTCGCCCTGGCGGGGATCGCGCTGAGCACGCTGTCGCCGGCGTATCTGGCCGGCGCGGTGGCCGGTCTCGTGCTGGCGGCCATCGGGCTCTCCCTGCGGGCGCCGGAGGGTTGGCGCGAGTTGCCCGAGCGCCTCGCGCGACACAAGGCGGCGCAGGAGGCCTCAATGCAGCTTGCGCAACGGTTGGAGGCCCAGCTCGCCCAGGCTCTCGCACTGGTGGGCAGCGAGGACCTGGACGCCGTGGCGGACGAAATCGCGGAGAACGAGCGGCAGCGCATCGGGCTTGAGGCGGCGCTGGAGAGCGAACGCAGCAGCATCGCGGTACTGGAGGAACGGGTCAAAGAGCGGGAGGCCATCGTCCGCGCCCTCCAGGAGAAGCTGGACGAAGCACTGCGCGACAGCGGGCTGGATTCCGTGGACAGGCTGGTTGAGGAGGCCCAGTCGCGGAGCAAGGCGTTGCGGCTTCTGGGCAGCAGGCAAGACCAGCTGCGGGGCGAATTGGGCGGACAGACCGTGGAGGAACTGGAGCGGCAGCAGCGCGAACTGGCCATTGAGCTGCGCGGGATCACGGAAGAGCTGAAGACGCCGGAGCTTGCCACTGCGGGCCTGTCTCCGGCCCAGTACCAGGAACTCCAGACGAAGATTGCTCGACTTAAGACCGAACAGGATGCGGTCGAAGCAACCCGCCGCAGGGCGGAGACGGTGCTTCACGCCGCGCATCACGACCAGGATTCCGTGGCGGAACTGGAAGGCAGGCTCACCCGTCTGCGCGAGAAGCTGGCGCTGCTGGAGGAGCGCCTGGCCGTGTACACGCTGGCCCGCGAAGTGATCGAGCAGGCCATGAACGACGTGTTGTCATCGGTCACCGAGAACATCGCGCCGCGTATGGGAGAAATCCTGGCCCTACTAACCAACGAGAGATACTGCAAGATCGAACTCGATAATGAGATGGGGCCGGTGGTCACCTGCCCGCGCAGCGACCGGCAAATTGGGCTTGGCCCCGGACGCCGCAATCAGGACGGAGGGTTGAGTTGCGCCACCCGCGAGCAGGTGTTCCTGGCTGCGCGCCTGGCGCTGGTGGATATGCTCTGGCCCAAGGGAGGCCCACCGCTTCTACTGGACGACCCGCTGGTAAACTTCGACCCGGAGCGGAGACACGCGGCGGTCGACGCGCTCCTGTCAGCCGCCGAGACACACCAGGTGATCGTCTTCACCTGCGGCAGAGATCTTGACGAAGCCGCGGCGAACATAGTGGAAATGCCCGCCCCGGTTGGGTGAGCGGCCCCGGGGATGCTCTCGCCACCCTGCACCATGGGCGCCGGGTGTGCGGCGAAGCGGCTCGGGCCCCAGCGCGGGGGTGCGCCTAATTCTTGCTCCCAACCGAAGATGCCGCCGGCTCCTGGAGCACAAGGGTCTCGGCTCCCGGCCCGGGCAGTTCGAGGACGACCTTGCCCTCCTGAACCTCCGCCGGGCGCCCGCGCAGACACGGGGCCGCGTCCAGTTTCAGACCAGTGTCCACCGTGACCCGCACGGTCTCGTTCGTGGGGTTCGCAAGGAGCACATAGCGTTTGCCGCCATAGTCCACGGACAGCATTTGGACCCCGGAGTCAGCAGGCTCCAGCGCGGGCCCTTCCACCTTGGTTCCCCCCAGTAGCGGAGCGGATAGCTGCTTCGTCTCCTCGTTGATCTCCCTGAAGCGTTCCCACAAAGGTGTCTGCGCCAGGGACCACCCCGGATCCCTGTACGCGTACCAAAAGACGCCTCGCGCCCCGTTGATCAACGCAAGGTAGAGCATTGCCCGGGCTTGGGCGAAGGTCGGCTGGGTCGCCGGGTCGGCGCGCCACCCCGCGGACAGGAGAACAGTCAGGTTCTGCCAGGGCTCGAGTACTCCCTTCGCCGCGGCAACACGCTCCCCTACGGACACGAGGGGCTCCCTGGGTTGCAGGTAGGCCGGCACCTGCAGGATGTCGCAGAAGCCCGCCCACAGGTGAAAGCCCGTCTGTTCCGCAACCGACAGGGCGAAGGGGTGCCGGCCGTCCAGCGCCTTGAGTTTCTGAGAGGCTTCCGGGACCTCGTCGGCCACTACACCGTGGTGTTCCGGCTGGTCCAGCAGCTTCCAGCTCAGCACTGCCGGATGCTGGGCGTAGCGTCTGATACGTTCCGCGGAAGCCGGCAGGTTCGCGCGCACCTGCCCACCTGCGTAGAGGGGTACGTCCACCAGCAGGCCGGCATCCTGGGCAGCCTTGAGTGCCGCGCCCAGGGCCGCTGGATCCAGTGTCGCGGCTCCCTGCACGCAGTTGAACCCTTGCCGGGCCACTTCCGGGTAGCTCCGCACTCCCACGTGGCACAGGCCGATGGGGAAGAACCGCTCCTTGTCCGCGACGATGATCCCATCATCGCTGAGTCCTGCGGGCTTGCGGTTCGGCGCGGGCACGTAGACCAGACTCTGCGCCAGACCCTTGCCGTCGGGAAGGGCGCAGGTGACCCGGTAGCCGCCCGAGGTGACACTGGGCAGTTCGAAGCTGATGACAAAGCGGTTGGGCGCAGTCTGACTCACTTGAACGTCCGGCGAATGGGCGGCGCCTTCGGGAAGGCGGTTGACCGAGACTCTGAAAGGCGGAGCACCCTCGCCCTCCCACGGCTGCGGCAGTCGTGCGGTGATACTGACGCTTGCCCCGCGCCC
>JAGPGE010000814.1 GCA_018056145.1 Armatimonadota bacterium | reverse complement strand
CTGGTTCTCGCCGGTGCGCAGGTCTACGATCCAGATACCGTCTTTATCACTTACATCCGGACCGGCCAGGTGCATGAGGTGGTTATAGCCGTAGCCCGGACGTGTCGAGTGGACGCGGGAGAAGTTGAGGCTCACCGCCTTGGTTCCATCGCGGCTCACGGCATAGATTGGCCGCGGCAGTTCGCGCTTTTCTCCGGTGAACACATCCTGGATGACGGAGACGTAATGGTCGCCTTTGAGGACATTGTAGATGATTTCGCGTTCGGGCGCGGTCGCGAGCCATTGCAGGTGCGTCCCCTGCTGCCAGTTGAAGGCCTGGGTCTCAGCCAGCGGGATCCAGCGGTTCCCATCGGCGAGATCGACCATACCGATTGTGGCCACGTCATCCGGGTGCACCACCCGGTCCATAAAGTCCACCTCGAGCGCCAGCAGGTAGCGCCCGGTTGCATCCCAGGGGAACTTGTCGTAGTAGCCGAACCAGTGGAACTTCGGGCCCTGCGTGATGGCTACGGCCGGCAGGTAGTGGTCGATCGTGGGCACGGTTGGCGCCTCCCGGAGCGCGTTCTTGACATGAGTGCAAGGGGCAATTTCGTCACGCAGGGCACCGTCTCCTGCACGAATCCGGAGACTTTACCGGTCCGGAAACAGCCCGTCCGCCGGGGACAGGACTGTGTGAGGTCTGTATAGATTTCGGTGCCAAAACATGTACGAAGGTGCACGCTTTCCGGGCCGAATCCGGCTTGACAAAAGGGCGGCATCCTTCTAAGCTTACCCTCGCTCGCGGCGGACTCCCAAAGAGTTCGCACAGGGAATCCGGTGGGAAGCCGGAACTGCCCCGCAGCGGTGAGCGGGAACGAAAACTGTGGCAAAATCCCGGTGGCACAGCACGGGATTGCCCCGGTTAGTAGGCAGACAGCACAGCCCGCAAGTCCGAATACCTGGCCCGAGCGGCGTCGCGATTGCGGCGTCTTCCACACCCGGCGCTTTCGAGGGTGAAGCCAGCCGGCCTCCGTTTGACCGATCGCGGGCAGGCGATTCTGGGACCGGTCTCCTCAGGTCGGACGCGGCGCGCATTTGATGGGCGGGGGGAAGTCCAGCCCCACTGTCTCTGGTTGTTGTGGAGCACCGGAACTGGCGTCAGAGCCGCTTTGCAGCATTCGTCGCGGACCCGGGAGGGCGTTCGAGCATGGCGACAAGACGCGGTTTCCCCGTCACTCATGTGGTCAAGCGCGATGGATCGCGAGCCCCCTTCGACGCGGCGCGGATACAGTCCGCGATCGCGCGGGCGGGAAGGGCCACGGGTGAGTACGGGGACGATGAGGCCGCGACCCTCACCGCACAGGTGCTAGACGCGATCCGCGCGCTGCCCTGGAACGATGCCCCCACTGTCGAGCAGATCCAGGACATCGTCGAGAAGACCCTTACGGTCGCCGAGCATTTCGAGACGGCCCGGGCGTACATCCTATACCGCGAGCAGCACCAGCGACTGCGCCAGGAGCGCCAGGCGCTGGTGGATGCGGTCTCATCCATCGACGAGTACCTGGAGCAAGCCGACTGGCGAGTTCACGCCAACGCCAATCAGGACTACTCGCTGGGCGGGCTTATCCTCAACGTCAGCGGCAAGGTGACCGCCAACTACTGGCTGACGGCCGTGTACCCGCCGGAAGTCGGCAGAGCGCATCGCGAGGGCGACCTGCACATCCACGATCTAGACATGCTGGCCGGATACTGCGCGGGCTGGTCATTGCGGACACTGCTTGTCGAGGGCTTCAACGGGGTGCGCGGGAAAGTGGAGGCGGCGCCTCCGAAGCACCTGTCCAGCGCAGTCGGGCAGATGGTCAACTTCCTCGGCACCCTGCAGAACGAGTGGGCCGGCGCTCAGGCGTTCAGCTCTTTCGATACGTATCTCGCGCCCTTCGTGCGGCGCGACAATATGACCTACGATCAGGTGCTGCAGTGCATTCAGGAGTTTGTATATAACCTGAATGTCCCCTCGCGCTGGGGCACTCAGACGCCTTTCACTAACATCACCCTTGACTGGACCTGCCCCGAGGACCTGCGCGATGAGCAGCCACTCATCGGCGGCGAACCCGCGGATTTCACCTACGGTGAACTCTCGGAAGAGATGGGCATCATCAACCGCGCGTTCCTGGAGGTCATGACGGCGGGCGACCGCCGCGGCCGGGTGTTCACCTTTCCCATACCCACCTACAACATTACGCCGGACTTCGACTGGAACCATCCGAATACGGGGCCCCTGTTTGCGATGACTGCGAAGTATGGCACCCCGTACTTCCAGAACTTTCTCAACTCCGAGCTGTCCCCGAGCATGGTGCGGTCCATGTGCTGCCGTCTCCAGCTTGACCTGCGGGAACTACTGAAACGGGGCAACGGGCTGTTCGGGTCGGCGGAGCAGACCGGGTCGGTGGGAGTTGTCACGCTTAACTGTGCGCGGCTCGGGTACCTGGCGAAAGGCGATCTCAATGCCCTCTACGGCCGCCTGGACGCGCTGCTGGAAATCGCGAGGGACAGCCTGGAACTGAAGCGGAAAACCATCAGCCGCTGCATTGATTCGGGGCTCCTGCCTTTCACGCAGCGGTACCTCGGGCGACTGAAGAACCACTTCAGCACCATCGGCGTGAATGGGATCAACGAGTGCGTCGCCAATTTCACCAGCGGCCGCGAAGATATCACCACGAATGCCGGAAAAGCGCTGGCCATCGATCTG
>JAGPGE010000813.1 GCA_018056145.1 Armatimonadota bacterium | reverse complement strand
CCAATGCCTTCCAGTAGGACGTGCCACTGGTCGCCCTGAGCGTCCCGCGAGACGGTGAGTTGGCCGCGTCCGGACAGCCGTCTGATCTCCGCCGCGGAGAGGGGATAGGCGTAGATGCGCACGTCGTCCACGAGAGTTCGGGCGCCCTCGTGTGGAACGTGCCAGCCGTCATCGCCGAGCTTGAACGTCTCCCCGAGGTCCCCGGCGACCAGCGGCGTGGGTGCCCGGGCGGCAAGCTCACCGTCCACATAGGTCAGCAGGCCGTGGGGCGCCCATGTGGCGGCAATGTGATGCCACTCCCCCGGTTCCCAGCCAAGTTTGCCGGCGGTCGCCATGCCCACCTTGCCCCTTTCGTCGGCATAGCGCAGCAGAAGCCACCCGCTCTGGAAGTACTTATAGAGGATGAGCCAGCCCGTCTTCCTGTCGACGCCGGCTTCGAAGAACACGTGGAAGTTGGGGTCCTCGGGCGTCCAGTTCAGTGGCTGCACCCAGAAGCTGACTGTCCCGGATGCCGGGATCAGATTGCCCTGCACGGGGTACCGAGGCAGGGCCATGCCTGGGCCGCACACAAGGGCCTGCCCGATGCGGCCGGGCTCGAACACGGGTTCGGGCCCCTGATCTGCAATCGGCTCACCCGCGCGCGCAAGACTCTCAGCCTGCAAAGTGCCGTCGAAGCCCGCGTGAAAAAGCAGGCCGGGCTCCGACGCAGGTGCCGGCAGACAGGTGGTCAGAAGGCCCAGTAACAGTCCACACAGGTGCATCGTCGCTCGCATCGCGCTCAGTCCCGTTCATTTGAGTGAGTTGCCCGTGAGGAGGCATATACGAGTTCGCCACAGTCGCGCGTTGCTCCTCGGTGAAAGGAGTGCTCGCGCTGGAAGGGGAAGCATGCATGGAGTGAGAGCGCGCCGATAAAGCACGCCCGATCGTGAACCGACAGGAGGTCGCCCGGCAATGCGACGCGCTGAGGTTGAGGTCGTCCGAAGGCTTCCGTCACCCGCTACTGTTGTGACGACCTGGGCGCTCGCCCTGGGTGCTCTGCTGTCTGCGCCCGGAGGCGCTGAAACCATTGTCGTGGCCCTGGAGCCGGGCATGCCGGCGATCCGGGAGCCGGGCGTGCCGGCGCTCTGGGGGAAGGTGGAGGACGCGGACCGCATGGCGCCGGGCCTTCGGATTGCCCCCGCGAAAGCCTGGCAGTGGGTGTTCTGCCCTGGCGATGTAATCGCCTTCACCGTGAGTGCTGATGGGGTAGGAGACAGGGCGACGCTCACCTTCTGGGATTGGAATTGCCGTCCCGTCGCACAGAGGCGGTTCGGTGTTCCGGGTTCGGAGAGTGTCACGGTTGCTGTGACGGGCCGGGGCACTTACCTGCTTACCCTGGATGCCTTCTCCGGCGGCGAGTGCAAGGCACGTCTTGCAAGGAGCTTCAGCGTCTGCCCCTCCAACCTGGACCGGCGTGAAGAGTGGCGAATGGGCGAACTCCTCGTGGGGACCTGCAGTTTTCCCGGCCGCCAGCAC
The DNA here is from genome assembly GCA_018056145.1 of Armatimonadota bacterium. Taxonomy (GTDB): domain Bacteria; phylum Armatimonadota; class Zipacnadia; order Zipacnadales; family JABUFB01; genus JABUFB01. Next base: position 1,218 of record JAGPGE010000813.1, on the reverse strand, counting down.
TGGCGAAATGACTTCGGGCCGGCCAATCCTCCAGGGCTCAGCGAGCAGGAAGCGCGGGAGACGGATGCCGACCTGTCCGCGCGCCTGGGGATGGTGCTGGTTCGCCCGGATCTCCCGGTGTCCTGGCCTGCCGCCGACAGGGAGATGGACTTCGCACTCGCCGACAAGTGCATGGAGTGTTTCACTTCCCGGGGCTTCAAGCTGGCCCTGCAGATCGGGTTTCCCCTGGAGACCGGGTGGACTCTCATGCCGCAGTACGACGCCGTGACCGACCCGAAATGGCGCTATCCGCGACGGGAGGAGGTTGTCCGCGAGTACGCCGAAGCCGTTGCCGCGCGGTATGGGCCGCAGTCGGAGTTCATTGAGCTGTACAACGAGCCGGACAATGCCGACTTCTGGCGCGGCACGGTGGAGGAGTTCGTGGACACTCACCAGTGGATGGCCGAGTCGGTGCGCAATGCGTATCCGCAGGCGACCATCATCAGCGGGGGACTGTGTCTCGTGGACCCGGAGCGCACCGGGCTGATTGCGCGGGGAGTCCGGCCCTGGGTGGATGCGGTTGGGTACCACTCCCACGGCGGCGTGGACAATCTCAGTTCGGTGATGGTGGCCATGCGTGCCGTCCATGCGGCGGCGGGGTATGGCATGCCGACGTTCATCAACACCGAGATGGGTTTCGCGAACTGGCGACTGGATATGGAGCGCAACTCGGCGGCAACTGCGGTTCAGAAGCTGCTCTTCTGCTGGGCTCACGGCAATCGGGCCGCGCTCCTGTACTGCAGCCGGGACATCGGCGGACCGCGGGGTTCCGGCGACTGGGGCTACATCGACTACTTCATGTGTCCGCGGTTCACCTACGGCGCGGTCGCGGCGTTCATGGATCACTACGCGGGGGCGAAGTTTGAAGGGACCCTCAGGGAGACGAACGGCCTGCACGTGTACGCGTTCCGGAAGCGCGATCAGCGACTTGTGCCGGTTTTCACGGCTGGCGGAGACGCCCGTCCTGTTCGGCTGGAGACGGACGCACGCCGCGTCACCGTGCTCGACCCGATGGGCAATGCAACCAGCACCGAGCAGATCGACGGGGCTGTAACGCTCACGGCTGGCCTGTACCCACAGACGGTGGTGCTGGACGGGGCAAGCCGGGTGTCTGTCTCGCCTTAGCGCGTTCGGACTTGTCCTATCCGGCGGTGATGATGGCCGCGATCCGGTCGATCG
>JAGPGE010000087.1 GCA_018056145.1 Armatimonadota bacterium | reverse complement strand
CGCTGGAAGTGGTGCGGGTGGAGGCGGATGTAGTGGGAGAGTAACGGCATCGGACCGGCAATGTCGCCTGGCGCCTGCTCGGCGCGCCGGAAGGCACTTTGGTGATTCCGCGGTGGGGACCGGTGTTTGGGGGTGCGTCGCGGTCAGACCGGTGCGAGCAACGGCCGGCGGGTTGCGGTGGTCGCGAGGTCCTGCTATTCCCTCGCCTTCGTGGCCTGTGACAGGTCCATGGCGGCAAGGCGCCGCGCACCGGCCCACGCAGATGCCCCCACCAGTGCGAACACGATGGCAACCGTGACAACATGCACCCACGGCGGGAGAACCGCCCGGAAAGTCATGTTCTCCGTATTGTAACTCGCCATGAACAGCGTGTTGAGCCTCACCCCCAGCGGTATGCCCACGATCAGCCCCAGCATTGCGAGCACGTACAGTTCGAAAGCGATCAGCCCCGCGGCCGATCTCGCTGCGAAGCCCAGGCTGCGCAGGGTCGCCAGTTCCCGGGTGCGCTCCATGATGGATACCGACGCCACGCTCTGGACAGCGGCTCCCGCCAGGATGCTGCCGAAACTCAGCAGGACGCCGATGAAGATGAACATCAGTCCCATCTGCTCTTCGATCTGTTCCTCGGCGTCGCGGGTAGTAGTGACCGCGGCCACTGCGTCAGACCGCTCCAGCCGGCGCCGCAGGGCCTCGGTCCTTGCCGGGTCGCAGGCGATGAAGGCGCCGTAGGAACTCTCCGGATACACACGGTCCGAGAACGCGCGGCGCACGTCGTGGTATTCGCCATAGCACGAATTGCCCATGGACACGTCAACGCGCCCTGAAACCCGCATGAGCCTGCCAATCGGCCTGCGCCTGCTGGTGCGGGTCCACTCGACCCAGATCGGATCGCCCTTTTCCACGCCCAGACGCTCGGCAATCTTCAGTGGGACCCAGATTCCGTCCGGGATAGTGTGGATCAGTTCGCCAGTGACCGCGTGCAGGCGCAGGAGCCGCTGGCCGGACTGGATACCCGTGAGCATCAGCTCGGCTTCGCCACGGTGTGTCCTGATGCGCACAGGCAGCCCGGTGTTCAGGGACACCTCGCGCACCCCAGGCAGACCGCGGATGAATCGCGCCACTTCCAAGCCGCCGGGCGATGTGAACTGCGCGTCAATCTCGTACGTTCGGGTCCCCTGCAGGTACTCATTGATGGCATCCATCGTCGACACATGCATTCCGAAGGTAGTGATGATGATGGCAGTGCCGCCGATGATCCCGGCCATCGCAAGGAGCGTCCTCGACGCCCGGCGGAAGATGCCCCGCACGGGTATGAGGTAGACTACGCGCGGCAGGCGGATGAGCCGGGTGAGCCGGCGCTGGGCCATGATACCGCGGGGGTTCTCGATATCCCCGCGCATCGCAACCGCCGGCGCGAGGCGGGCAGCCATTCGCGCCGGCAGATATGCAGCCACGAACCCCGTTCCCGCCGCCATCAGGAAAGCGCCGCCCATGGTGGCCCACTGGGGTTCCGTGTAGAACATGGCGAGCTTCAGGGACGCTGCATACTGCTTCCCCAGCCACTGTGCCAGCAGATGCCCCAATCCGACGCCAGGCACGGCGCCGCCGACGCTGACGATCACCCCCTGCAGCACGTGCTGAACGAGGATCTGGGCGTCGCTGAAGCCGCAGGCCTTGAGCATGCCGATGAGCGAAACCTGGAGCCGCACGATCCGGGTGAGCGCGCCGTACAGCGACAATCCCGCCGCTGCCAGGAAAAGCAAAGGGAAGAACACACTGAGGGTCGCGAAGCCTTGCTGGTCCATGTCGAGGAGCCGCTTGCTGGGCTGGTCGTCCTGCACGAACCCGGTCTCGAGTCCGTATCCGTCAACCAGGCCCTCGAGCTTCTCCAGGACTTCCTCCCGATTTCCGGGATCCGTCAGCACATGCAGTTCGGTGATTTGCCGGCCGATGCCCAGCCATTCGCGGGCCCTGGCCTCGTCGATGAAGACTACGCCGAAGGTGCCGCGGGCAACGAAGAGTGCGTACTGGGACGGTACCGGGTAGACATACTCCGGGCTGACCGCGAATCCAACGAGGGTGAACTCCCGCTCGGCGCCCACGTAGGAGCACTTGATGACGTCGCCGAGCCGGTACCCCGACTCGGCGGCGAACTGGTGCTCGAGCACCGCCTCGTTGGCATTGCGGATCCTGCGCCCCTGTACCAGGAGGAGATCATTGATGACCGGCGGGCGGAAGCGAGGCACCCCCACGAACCGTCCCACGACGCGCTCATGCTCCCGGCCCTCCTGGATGATCGCGCCGTCGCGCACCACCCGGCCCATTGCCTCGCGGACATGGGGGATCGTCCGGGCCTGGTCCACGAGGCCTTCGGGGCCGCGGTCGAACAGGACCGAGGCATCCGCAAGGCGCCCGGTGGTGTAGATCGTGGAATATGTCACCGTGAGAAACTGATAGGCCTGGTACAGTCCCACGAACAGCAGGACACCGATGGCCACGAGAATCATGAGGCTGATAGTCTGACCGCTCAATGCCCGCGCATCGGCGAGGACTTTGCGCCGGAACATGGGCACGACGGCTGCCTCCACCAGCGCCCCGACGAGTTGCAGGAATCCGGCGATGGGGGAGAGGAGTCGCTCAAGCAACGGTGATGGGGTCCCGTGCCTCACCCTCGACCACCTCCACCACCATGCCGTCCCGCATGGTCACTACCAGGTCGCCGATGTGCGCGAAGACCGGGTTGTGGGTGACCATGATGAGGGTCATGTCGCGCGACCGGGTCTCGTGCCACAGAACGGAAAGGACCTCGCGCCCAGTCTGAACATCCAGCGCACCGGTGGGTTCGTCCGCCAGCAGCAGGCGCGGCTGCTTCACCAGCGCCCGGGCGATTGCCACGCGTTGCTGCTGGCCGCCGCTCAGTTGCGAGGGCAGGTGGTCGCCGAACTCGCCGAGGCCAACAGACTCCAACACTGACGCAGAACGCCCTTCGCCGCCCACAAGCTGCTCGATCAGAAGCACGTTTTCCAGCGCGGTGAGGGTCGGGACGAGGTTGAACATCTGGAAGACGAAGCCCACGTCCTCCCGGCGATACTCAGTGAGGCGGGCTTCGTTCAGGTCAGAGAGCCGCCTGCCGAAGGCCGACAGCTCTCCCGCCGTGGGTATGTCCAAGCCGCCGATGAGATTGAGCAGCGTGGTCTTCCCGCAGCCGCTGGGGCCAAGCATAACCACGAACTTCCCGGCAGGCAGGTCGAGATCAACGCCTCGCAGCGCCTGCACCGTGACGTCGCCCAGCGGGTAGTCCTTGCGCAGGCCGCGAGCCACCACCGCCCCCTCCCCGGAACTCATCGTGCGCCTCCGGTCCCGTCGCTGCCCGGAGAGGGCCTCTCGCGCGCGTCCACGCGCATACCCTCGCGGAGGCCGGACTTGCCGTCGAGGATCGCGGCCTCTCCTTCGCGCAGACCCTGGAGAACCTGGATCTGGTCGAAGTTATTGGGGCCCACCCGCACATCGCGCCGTCGTACCGTCCCGCCTTCCACGGTCCAGACGAAGTCCTCGGGCCCGTCCCGGATCACGCAGGCCGCCGGGATGAGCACAGCATCGTGGGCCATGATCACTTCGCCGTCGATATCCACTTCGGTTCCCGGGGAGAGCGGCAGGGCCCCCTGGACGGGGAGCATTCGCACCCGCACCTGCCGGGATGCACCGGGGAGGTCCCTGCGCAGAACGGCCTCGCGTCCGACCTGCTCCACCGCAACATCCCAGGCGCGGCTCAGATACCCACCGGCGCGGCATGCGAAGCGATCACCCGGGCTCAGGTAGGCCGCATCCTCGCTTTCGATGAACGCGGTCACCCAGCCGCCGGCGGCGGACACCACCCGCAACACGGCCTGTCCAGGCTGCACGACCGCGCCAGGGCGAAGGTAGACCTCCACCACGGTTCCGTCGAAAGGAGACTGGATCGCGTCCTGCCCCACGAGGGTTCCGGGCAGGCCCCCGATGGGGGAGATCCGCGCGAGCAACTGAGAGCGCGAGACGGCGTCTCCCTCAGCCGCGTAGAGCCCCGAGATCCGGCCAGAGGCCTCGAAGGACAGGTCGGAGCTGTCTGCTTCGACCAGCCCAGATGCGGCGATGCGCAGGCTCAGGTCACCCCTTTGCGCTCGGGCAACCGTAACCACCGGCGCACGACCCATCGCCCGCACAACACCAATCACTACCACCGCAATCAGGGCGGCAGCGGCGAGCACGGCCCACTTGTGACGAACTAGGAACCGGGACATCCAGTCCTTCCCGCGACCTGTCTGTACTCGCCTAACCGCTACACATATTCCCTGGGGGGCAGGCGGGTCCCTCTTGAGCCGCGCCCCCTCCATCTCCGGTTCGCGGAGGAATCCAGGCGGCGGCTGGTCAACTCTCCTGCTGCAGAGCATCTCAGGCCGGCCTGCCGGTCACAACTCAGGTGAAACTCATGTCCGGGATCATTTCCATTCGCGAGGGTGGCTACGGTAGCTGGGAGAACGCCGTCGCCAACATCGCCGACGCGGGAATCCGCAACGTCGAGATTAACGTCCGCCCGCTGGATCAGCTGGAAACCATCGCCGCGGCCTGCAAGGAAGCGGGCGTAAGCATCCTCACTCTCAGCGGCGGGGTGAACCTGGATCAGGAATCTTCCATCGACGCAGCGGTCAGCACCCTTGACGCCTGCGCGAAGCTGGGCGTGCCCATCTGGTTCTGCAGCGCCAACGGGACCGAACTGGACCGCGCGATCCACATGGCGCGGCTGAGGTATCTGGGAGACGAGGCCACCGCGCGAGGCGTCGTGATCTCCCTGGAGACCCATCCGCCTTTCTGCCAGAATGCCGACGGTATGCTGCAGACCATCGAGGAAGTGGGCAGCCCGGCGGTGCGCATCAACCTGGATACCGCGAATATCTTCTACTACAACGAGGGTCTCGACAGCGCCGACGAGCTGGAGCGCGTGATTGGCGTCACCGCGAGCCTGCACCTGAAGGACACCGACGGCGGCTACCACTCGCCCAACTTTCCGGTTCTTGGCGAGGGTGTCGTGCAGTTCCCGCGCATCAAGCAGATCCTGGCGTCGGCGAACTTCACCGGGCCGCTGACGCTTGAGCTTGAGGGGCCGCTGGTGGACGGGCTGGGAGTACAACAGCGTCACGAGAAAGTCGTTGCGTGCATGGATTACCTGCGCAGCGTTGGACTTGCTTAGGAGGGTCGAGCATGGCGGACTGCATTTTCTGCAAGATCGCCGCGGGACATATACCGGCGAAGATCGTGTATGAGGACGACCTCATCGTGGGGTTCGAGGACATCAACCCGCAAGGCCCCGTTCACGTGCTGATGATCCCGCGGGAACATGTGGGGAATGTCGCGTCCGTGGAGCCGGCCGGCGCGGAACTGGTGGGAAAACTCGTGCTGGCGGGCGCGGAAGTGGCCCGTGATGAGGGCATCGAGGAGACCGGCTACCGCCTGGTGCTCAACGTCGGGCCGCACGCGGGGGAATCTGTGCCCCACCTGCACCTGCACGTCATCGGCGGGCGTCAGATGGCCTGGCCTCCGGGCTAGAGCCGGGATGTCGATTGCAGGCGCGGGTTCGTACCGCACTACGCCGTTGTCTTCGCCGTTTGTGGGGTGGGGTTCGTCCTCCGCCCGGCGTCCGCCGTGGCCGTCAGGATGGGCCGCACGGGAACGCGCTCCGAAAACAGCGACCGCTTGTGATCGCCGCGCATGGGAACCCTCCGGCTCGGCCGCCTGCCGTTCTTTTTCAGTCGCTCGCAGCGGCAAGGGCCGCACACCTGTGGCCCGGCGGTCGTCGGCTGCAACTGAAGGGCGCACGGCATTCTCGCCGTGCGCCCTTGTTGTTGCTCCGCACCCGATATTACCCCGCGATCGCTTTCACCGCGGCGATTGCGTCATCGTAGTCCGGTTCGTCAGTGACTTCCGGCACGATCTGGAGATAGCGAACGACTCCGTCCCCGTCCAGGATCACCACCGACCGGGCCAGCAGCCCCAGTTCCTTGATGCGCAGGCCGGTGGCAAGACCGAAGCTGTGGTCGAAGTAGTCCGACGCAGTCTTCAGGTTCGCCACCGAGTTTGCCTGGCACCAGCGCTCCTGGGCCGGCGGGAGATCCATGGATACCGTAACGATGACCACCTTGTCCCCGAGCGCCGCTGCTTCCTCATTGAAGCGCTGGGTCTGCAGGCTGCAGACCGGCGTATCCAGCGAAGGGACTACGCTCAGCAGCCTGACCTTCCCGGCGTCCGTCGCCAGTGTGTACTCCGAGTCAGGCGCGAGGCCCGTGCGTATCGTGAACTCCGGCGCGGGCTGCCCCACACTCAACTGCTCGCCTTCGAGAGTCAGACCGCCACCCTTGAAGGTCACCACGCCAGTGCGATCTGCCATTCTGCCCTACCTCCTTTTTCTGCTTGCTGCGACTGCTTGGATTGCGATTATACCAGAAGTGTAAGTAGGTTATGCAACTTTTTCGCGCTCAATCACGGGTGACCGACATCCGTGAGACGCACAGTTCGCCGGGGCCGAAGACAGCGATGCGCAAATCCGCGCCATTGGTCCGGTTGGCGAACCGCGCATCCTGCACAGTGAGCCGCGCTGTCTTCCACTCGCCGCTCCCGGTGATCTCCACGCGTCCGCCCGGCTTGAAGGCGCCGGCCCGAACGGAGCCCTCGGGATCCTGGGAGTCATAGTGCAGCTCAAGAGCCACGGGGCCTTCATCCAGGTAATCGAACTCCACCGTATACGGGCGCGGGTCGGCATCGAAGACGAAGCTGTCGTCGAGGTCCACGTACAGATAGCGGACTTCCCACTCGGTGGTGCGGGTGCGGATACACGCCCTGCCGGCCACCTGTGCGCGTTCGTTCTGGCCGTCTGCCTGGCTGGGGATGCGCAGGCCGCTTGCCTTGCCATCAGGACCGAGCGTAAGAGCGACCGTATTAGCGTTCGAGAAAGGCCCCGCGACCATCTCGACCCGCTCTCCGGAGTGGAACAGGTCGGCGTATTTTCGCGTTAGGTTAATGTACTGGCGGCCATATTCGGCGGATTCGGCCACGTCGGTTCCCTCGTGGAACTCGTTCCAGGTCTCGACCATCACCAGTTTGGGGCGCCGCGTGGGATTGAGCTTCAGGAGGGTCTCCCAGCTTCGGGAGTAGAAGGCGCCATCCTCGCGGTCGCGCACCAGTGGCGTGCGTCCGGGAACAGCCGAATGGTCATAGCCTGGCCCAAGAGCCGCACAGGCACTGATATTCAGGCCCAGGGCGCCACCCCACTCGCAGACGCTGTCAGCCTCGCCCTGCCACGCATTCTGCTTAATGATGTAGGGGTCCACGCCGAAGTCCTTCTTGAAGCGCTCGCGAACGTGCGGGAAGAGCGCCGGGTCCTGCTGGGCTGCGAACGCGGCCGCATAGAGCAGGATTATGGGTCGCCCGCCGATCGCTGCCCAGTGGCGCGGGGGGATGAAACTGAAGAAATCGCGGATTGTGCAGTAAAACCAATCCTTGCCTTCTGCTGTCGAAAGATCTATGCGGCGTCCCGCGCCATTGTGGACAAGAGTGCTGGTGTCGTAAAACAGCGCGATACGCGGGCAGGCCTCGCCGATCCGGGCCATGTAGTCGCAGGCGCGGACCAGATGGGGTAGACCGGCGAAAGACCAGCCGTCATAGCCGTTCGGGAAGCCCCAGTAGACCGGCGCCGCGAAGTCGATGCCCGCGGCTGCGATGTCCTTGAGTTGCTCCCGCCACCAGCGGGTAGAGTGGAAACTGTAGTCTTCCCACGACGGAGGGTGCGTCGTGCACGCATCAGTCCCGTCATGGTCGACGAGATGGGCGCCGGAGTACACGTCATACCAGTAGAAGAGATACGTGCCAATGACAGGTTGATCGGGGGTGAAGGTTGGGACACTGACAAGGTCCGTCTCAGACAGCCCGGTGAAGGGCCCGGGGGCCGGGGGCTCGGTGAACCAGCTGGTCTCCTGGGCGTCGGAAAAGGCGACGGAAAGCAACACCAGCAACGCAGCCATCATCTGCAGTACCTCCGGGGGAATGAGTACAGAACACGCTGGACGATCAGTCTAGCACGAATTGCGAGGAGGTGGAAGGATTTCGCCAAGCCAGCGGAGAATGGAGCGCAGTCCAGCCCGAGCCTTGTCTGACCGATGGTGCCAGGCAAGGCCGGCAGGCGCGACCGAACCGCAAACGGCAATCTTACTCATTCCATGATTGACATGACCACCATTCGCGAGAAGATCGATAGAGGCGTTCCACTCGAGGATCAGGACGCCACCGAACTTTACAGTTCCAGCGACCTGCTGGGCCTCGGCATGCTTGCGCAGTCCGTTCGGCAGCGTGTCGGGGCGTCGGCCTGCAGCCTCATCTCCGTCAGACGCATCCGCTACAGCAACGTCTGCCGCAATCGCTGTCGTCACTGTGACGGGTCCTTTATGGAAGGCGCGGAAGGCGCCTACACCGCGACCGTTCCCGAGGTAGTGGATTGGGTAGGCGAAGCGGTTGGGCGCGGTGTGGACCAGATTCAGCTCACGGGTGGCTCGAATCCGGAGCCTCCGTATGACTACTACATGGAGATGGTGGGCGCTGTACGCGCCGCCTTCCCCGAAATCCACATTCAGGGCTTCGCACCCGAGCAACTAGCTAATATCGCCAAGCGTGCGGCGCTAACCTTCACCGAAGTGTTGCGCGATCTGAAGAACGCCGGCCTGAGTTCGCTCCTCGAAGATGGGGCGGACATCTTCGACCCCACAATCCGCACTTACCTGTGCCCGGCGAAATGCACCGGCGGGACCTGGTTGCAGATCATGCGCGAGGCCCACGAACTAGGAATGTTCACCGGAGCGAGCATGCTGTACGGGCACCTCGAAGGCCCCGAGACCAAGACCGAGCACCTCAGCCGGTTGCGCGATTTGCAGGATGAGACAGGCGGGTTCACGTTCTTCGCCCCTCGGGCCTTCCGGCGCAGCAAACGGGTGCGCAACGGTCTGGTCGGAGGCCTCGAGGACCTGCGGGAGTTTGCGGTAAGCCGTGTGTTCCTGCAGAACTTCCCGCATGTTCGGTGTTACGCCAATGATTTGGGCATGAAGACCACTCAGATTGCCCTGCAGTTCGGCGTCGACTCCGTGGTTGTCCTTGTGCGCGACGGCGAGCCTTTGGACGACGGCATGCGGGCTGATGTCGGACTGCCCAACGCCACCCAGTTGCGCGATCTGCTGGAACGAGTCTGTCCTTCCGTGTGTCCGGCCCATCTCAACCACCAGAACGAGATCGCGGCCGAGAAGTGAAGACAGTCGCAAGAGTGCGATCATACACCCATAGGCCCGGCCCCCGAGACCAGGGGGCCGGGCTGCTTTGCGTTCGGGCGGATTGGTGCGGGGCGCTCAAAAGGTAAGCTCCACGATTCGCACTTCGAAGGGCTTGAACGGCAGGGCCATGGTCGTCCCTTCCACCGTCGGGTTGTCGCCACGGACCGCCTTGACGCTCTTCGGTGCTGACGGAAGCCGGAACGTGTGGCTGCCCTCGTCAGGCCCGTTGTTCACAGCGATCAGCGTGCAGACCCCATCCCTGCTGCGCAGCGTCCAGTTGATCCACGGCGCCTCGTCGGCGGTGATCTCCGGCGTCTTTTCCACGGACAGAATCACCGGGATCATCTCAGCGATCTCCGCCGCCATGGTCTTGACGTGCCCCCACTGCTCCTCGAAGGGCACCGTGGGATCCCTCTTGATGTCCATGAAGGAGTAGTAGATCAGTCCCTGCGCGCCCTCGGCGATGCACTGCCAGGACATGCTGCGCATCTCATCCAGCGTGGGTGGCCGCAAGCCCTTCTTCTCCTCTTCGGTCTTCCGGTACACCGCCCAGTTGAACACCTGCGGGACCATCCAGACCGGACGTGCGCCATGCATGGCATCCACCGTCATCCGCGTCCACTGCGCAGCGCGCGCCGCGGGGCTTCCTGGGATCGGGTACGGATCGGTCCCGATCACGTCGAAGGTCTTCCGGTACTGCTCGATTTCACCCACCTGGTAGAGCACCACCCAGGTCGGGTGATTGGGGTCGAGTTCCTCCATCCACTCCTGGTGGGCTTCGAGCCGATCCATGTACGCCGTGGACAGCTCATCGTTGAGGTACCAGCCGATGACCGCCGGGTGATTACCGTACTCCGCGACCTTCGCCTCGATGAACCTGCGCTCATCGTCGATGGTCTCGATGCCCTTGGGGCAATAGGTCGAGCCGTAGTAGACGTCCTTGAGGGTGTAGATGATCTTCAGATTGTGCTTCTCGAGGAGCGCCATCTGCTCCTGGTTCCCGCCTCCGTAGGGCATGAGGCAGTTGAACGCGCTGTCGGCATAGGTCTCCAGGTCCCCCGCGCTGATTCCGCCCCAGTACATGCCCAGCGGAAAGAAGGGTTTGCCGTCGACGATCAGCCGATTGTGCTCGTCGATGTAGCTGGTCCGGGATGCGGCCTCCGCGTCCGTGAGTACATGAACTCGCCACGAATCCGCGCCAAGCTGCTGCCCGCCGTCCGCGGTGGTCAGCGTGGTCTCCAGGCTGTACTTCCCCGGCGCGAGGTCGTCTGCAGGCATCTCAGCCACCAGGGTCTCCGATTCCGGGGCGAGCGTCGCAGTCCTCACCGGGTCGCCACCTGCGGCGGGCTTCAGAGAGAGCTTCAGCAGGACCTGCTCGGGCTGCATTCCGTAATCCCGCAGATTGAGATCGGCCGCGACGGCGATACGCTTCGTGGTTGCGGTGACCTGCCCGCGGTAGTTCGGCTCGATGAGTGTCGTGCGCAGCGCCGGATAGCGGAACTTGCGGACCTCGATGTCATCCCACCACGCGGTGCCCGTGCATCCCTTGCGCAGGTAGCAGGTGACGGTGCATTTCGCGGCCGTGGGTGGCACGCGCCCTCCCGTTGCCCTGAGCTGACGCCAGTCCGTGGTTCCCTTGAACCCCGCCGGGTATGAGCCGCCCAGGTACTTACCGTCCTCCGCGTACCACTCCAGGCAAATCGTGGCCCCGTTATCCTCGCCCTTCACGTTCTCGGTCTTGATCCAGCCGCTGAATTCGTATGCGATGCCGGGCTCAAGTGGGATGGTCTGGCTGCAGAGAATGTACTTGCCCGCGTCCTCATTGGAGTACCTCAAGGAACGCTCGCCACTGTGGGCGACGCCCTCGGCGGAAGTGAAGACGGTCCCGTCAGCTCCCCAGGCTTCGGGCAGGCCGTTGGCCCCCAGGGTCTCGAAGCCGGGGTTCTGAACGACATTCGGCGGCGCGAAGTCCTGCGCGAGGCAGGAGGCCGCCAGTGTGAGCGCGAAGAGGATGCTCAGTGTGCGCATGATCGTGATACCTCCAACTTGGCTGGCACTACTCGCGAGTCTGTTTCGTCGCCGGGGAGCGTGTGCCCTCCCGCGGAGCCCGCGCTTCACCCGGTGGAGGAACCGCGTTCAGGACGGTGTTGGTACACTCATGTACCCGCGCATTTCGCTGATCGCGCACGGCTCAACATAAGGAGTGGACAGGATGCTGAAGCACCTGCTCGCAGTCTGTCTGATCGCTTTCGCAGTGACGTCCCATGCGCAGGAACCCGCGCCGGCGGCTGCCGCAGTACCGCTGCCCGACCAGATCGCGAAGCACAAGCAGATCTACCTGAACATGGGATTCCCGGAAGACGAAGCCACCATGATGGCGGTCCTCACCGGGGGCAAGGTCAGCCCCGACTCGCTGATGATGCTGATGATGGGCATGGGCGAGGGTGGGGGCGGCGGCGAGGCCATGGGGATAATGATGCTGATGACCGTCCTGCGCCAGGCAAGACAGGGACAGCCGCCCTGGTGGCGTGACGGAGAGTTCATGTTCATCGTGGAAGATGGGGTGCTGGTGAAGATCAACACCGAGACCATGGAAGTTGCCGCTCGCTTGCCTTACCGCGACGACGCGGAACTGGAGGCGGTCTCCCTGGGCCTGCTCGCAAAGATGTTCCGGGGGCGAGGGCAGAATGTGCGGGCTGAGGCCCAGGCGATGACCTGTCTGAGCAACATGAGGCAACTTATGCTG
>JAGPGE010000812.1 GCA_018056145.1 Armatimonadota bacterium | reverse complement strand
CTGAGTCCGAGGCGTTGACCAGTTCCGCCGACACGGTCAGCCGGGCGCAGCAGAGGGTCGGCAGATCCAATTCGGTGCGCACGAAAGGATCGCGCAGGTCCACGGGACCCGTGACTTCGATCTCAACTTCCTGCACCAGCCCCATATTCCGGTCGGGCACGGTCGGGAAGCAGTCGTAGCCGATGGTCATGACCTCGGTGACATCCCGGCAGATCTCCTTGATGAAATCGCGCACCGGTCCGTACACCTCAAGCTGCGTGTCCGGGTCGCCGGGGTGATCCACCGGATGAACAAGGATGGCTAGGGCGTTGCGGCCCGGCTGCACGGCAGCGGTGATATCCAACCGGAAACGCCGGAACATCCCCACAAGCTGCTCATGGCCGGCAAGGCACACCCCGTTCAGCCACACTTCAGCGCGGTAGTTAATGCAGTTGAGGGTGAGCCAGACGCGGCCATCAGCGGGCAGTGCATCGAGATCGAACTCGGTTCGGTACCACCACGGGTCGCGCCAGGGATTCCGGCCATCAGGCAGGTGGCTGTACTGCGCGAGACCGTGGTCGGCGTTGAACAGGTCGGATGAATCCGGCACGCGGAAGGCATTGGGCCAGATCCGCGGGTCTGGGTATGTGCCGTCCTTCACCAGGGCTAGCAGGACGGTGCTGGGGACCTCGACCGGATGCCAGCCGGGCAATTCGGCACCGGCGGTAGACAGCGCCCGACCATCGCGGGTATCGAGAAACGAAGTCTGCAGATGCCAGGGCTCGGACAGTGCCACGGTGCGTACCATGCGGGAACACTCCGGTCAGTCCAGTATCTCTGTAGCGGGACATCCGCCGCGCGCAACGGGAATGGGTGGATATTCGCCTAACACCTACCTGGTCACCTGCTGAGCCTGCGTGAAATGTGACGCGGGGCAACACCGGCGAGATGTGCAGGATTCGAGGCGCGCACGGGGAATGGCTGAGTGGGTGAGGGCCACGGTCTGCCGTCCATTCGAATGCAGAAAGCGCGATCCTGATGAGCTTCGCAGACCCCAAGCATATGTTCCACCCCACCGCGCTGCCGCTCTGCATGATGGTGCTCGCTACGGCGATGGCGCTCCCCGCATCCGCGGACCTCACGTGGAAAGCCGTCTGGGTCTGGTCGATGCCCAACAAGACCGACCAGGACATGGCCTGCATGGCTCAGACAGCCCAGAGCCTGGGGTTCAACACCGTTTTGGCTCTCCCGCCGCGCGACCGAATCCCGGCGCTCATTGAGGAATGCCACCAGCGCGGGATGTCGCTCTACCTGTCCACTGTCTTCAGCGGTGGCGATGCATCCTGGCGGCAGGTGATGACCTCCGAACAGGAAGCCCGGGTGAAGCTGCCTTTCGGCGTTGACTACCAGATTGGCGGCCAGCCCGTGTCATCCGACGAATCGCTCCAGTCACCCCTGCCCTGCTGGAACCGGCCGGAAGTGCGGGAGATGTGCGCGAAGAAGGTGCGCGACCTGGCGTCCCTGGGCGCGGACGGCCTTGCGTTCGACTGCGTGGGCTATCGCAATTACCGCAGGTGCCACTGCGCGTTGTGCGAGGCGGAGCTTGCCGAATACCGCGCCGCACACCCGGAACTGGATGCCGACACCGCGGAGGCGTGCTGGGCCGAGGATGTGTTGGTAGATTTCAACAACGCGATGGCCGCGGTTGCCAGGGAAGCGAAGCCGGGGATCTGGCTGACCACCCACGTCTACCCGGTGTTCCTGCCCAATCCATACTACGGTTACCGGCTGAACCTGCACTACACCGGCGAGACGGTCTCGTGGTTCTTCCGCCCGCACTGGTCTCTGGACACGGTGCGGGAGCGCACACGGCATATCGTCGGCAGGCAGGGCACGGTCTGGCCCGGACAGACGGCCGCCCCCTTCGTGGCCTTCGACGCCCGCAAGCACCGGGATTACCGGTCTGCAAGGCGCATCCGGCAGGAACTGCGCGTGGTCAAGGAAAGCGGGGCTAGCGCCCTGCAGATGGCGGAACTTGGCTACATCCTTCAGTATCCAGGGGTTGCCCGTGCGGTTGCCCGTGAACTGGGCGGGGACTTCCAGGCCCAGAAAGCCAGCAACTGATGAAGCGGGACGCAGAGGCGACTGTCATGCTCCATAGCGGGGCGGGACGAGGAGCGATGGGCACCTGATGACGAGAAGAGAGACCGCTGGGCTTCGCTGTGTTGCGGGTGGGGTTCTGTTCTCGACCCTGCTCCTGTATTGTGCGAACCCCATGTTCGCCTGTGACACTCCCGTCTTCGAGTATGCCCTTTATCACTGGACGGCGGACCCGTACACCGTGGTTTATCTCAACGACAGGCCCGAGATCGGCTCGGATCGCAAGGCCAACGGCTACCTGGAGAAGGCGGGGAGCCTGGAGGACGGGTTCGCGAACGTGCGGCTTATCCGGCTCAACCCGAAGCAGTTGCCCGAAAACACCCCCCCTGACCTGCGGGAAGCGGTGGAGCGCCATGCGCAGGCCGTGCTCCCGCTGCACCTCGTGTATTCCCCGCGCGGGGACGAGATCCACGCAGGTCGGCTGTCCCCGGAGGATGCTCGCGCGCTTGTGGAATCACCGCTGCGCAAGCAGATCGCCGACATGATCGTCGAGGAACGCAAGCAGGGCGTGCTGATCCTGCTGTCGGGCGAGGATTCCGATGCTACCGCGAGGGCACGGCAGGCGGCGCTGCAGGCCATCGAGACCGCAAAGCAGTTCG